>JBAZJU010000004.1 GCA_041651155.1 Patescibacteria group bacterium
ACTGATTGCCGTAAAAAAAGAAGACACAGAAACGGCAAGGCGCCGATAGAAATTGCCGGCGCAGACATTACAGGAATCGATTGCTTAAAGTTGTAAAATAGCAGTCGCAAAAGGGGACGCTACCTAAAGTCAAACTATTGACATAATTATTCATCTGTGATATTATAAAGTCATAATGTAAGGGTAACACCTTATTACAAAGGGAAAAAGTCCAAGGTTCATGCCTGGGATTTTTTCTTTTACAAGCCTTCGTCCCGCTTCGGCGGGACTACGGCTTGCATAGGCGAATTTTAGGATACTAATATACAAATTTGATACCAATACTACAAATGTTTCTTGGATTATTTTTAATAATTTGTAGAATTTGTAGTTGATTTGTACATTTGTAACTTTGACAAACTCAAAAATTTCTGATATCATTCTGATGATAGGGAAGTTGACACCCTTACATTTACTTTGTAATTGGGGTTAAATCCTTCCCTGTCATTAAAAAAATCGCCCCGCGTAACGGGACGATTTTTTTATTTATATTATTCTGTTTTTTCAAAGTCACATTCTTTATTACTGCATTTGATTTTGCCTTTGCCGGCATTGATTAAAAGAGAAACACATTTCGGACATTTTTCTCCGGTTGGTTTTGACCAGAGAGCATAATCGCAGTCAGGATAACGATTGCAGGCATAAAATGTTTTGCCGCGCTTGCTTCTTTTGGCCACAATTTCTCCTTTTTGGCATTTAGGGCAGGCAACGCCTGTTGAAGACTGGATATTTTTAGTGAATTTACAGGTTGGATAATTGGAACAGGCTAGGAATTTGCCAAAGCGTCCGATTTTGACAATTAAAGGTGATTCGCATTTAGGACATTTTTCCTTGGTTTCCTCAGCTTTTTGTTCTTCGGAAGTAACCAAAAGAGGTTGGACATTTTTGCATTCAGGATAATTGGAGCAAGCCAAGAATTTGCCAAAGCGACCGGTTTTAATTACCATGGGCGAGCCGCACTTTTCACAAGTTAAATCTGTTTTTTCTTCCACTAAATCTTTTTTAGAAATTTCTTTTTCTTTAGTTTTTAACCTTTGGGCAAAGGGCTCATAAAATTCTTTAATCACTGGCTGCCACTTTCTTTTGCCCTCGGCGATCTCATCAAGCTCCTCTTCCATTTTGGCTGTAAAATTTAAATCCACGATTTGGGGGAAATGTTCTACCAATAAATCATTAACTACCATGCCGATATCAGTTGGCTGAAGTTTTTTGTCATCATTTTTTTTAACATAATTTCTGTCCTGAATTGTGGCCAAGGTCGGAGCATAAGTGGATGGCCGGCCAATGCCATATTCTTCCATGGCTTTGATTAAAGTTGCTTCGCTATAACGAGCCGGTGGCTGGGTAAAATGCTGTAATTTTTTTAATTCAATTAAATTTAATTCATCCTTTTCATTTAAGGCTGGTAAAATATTTTCTTTAACGGCAGTTTTGTAAATTTTTAAAAATCCGTCAAATTTAATAATTGAGCCTGTGGCCCTGAAAATATAATCATTAGCTTTAATATCAACCGTGGTTGAATCCATGATTGCCGGCTGCATCTGGCAGGCCAAAGTTCTTTGCCAGATTAATTTATAGAGTTTTAATTGTCTGGGTTCTAAATAATTGGCAATTTCATCAGGGGTGCGAAAAACATCAGTCGGCCTGATAGCTTCATGGGCTTCTTGCGCGCCTTTTGATTTTGTTTTGAAAAATCTTGGCTTGTCAGGAATATAATTCGGGCCGATTTTATTTTGGATATAATCCCGCGCATTATCCAAAGAAAATGCAGATAAATTAAGAGAATCAGTTCTCATGTAAGTTATTAAGCCAACCGAACCTTCGGAACCTAATTCCACGCCTTCATATAATTGCTGGGCCAGCATCATAGTTTGTTTGGCGGAATAGCCTAATTTTTTGCCAGCTTCCTGTTGTAAAGTACTTGTGGTAAAAGGAGTTGGCGGCTGTCTTAAGCTTTCTTTTTTATCAATACTGATAACTTGATATTTGGCTTTTTGCAGATCAGCAAATATCTTCTGGGCTTCTGTTTCATTTTTAATGGCCAGCTTGGTTAATTTTTTGCTGCCAATTTTAATTAATTGGGCAATAAAATTTTGTGTGTTTTTTTCCAGTTCTGCTTCAATTGACCAATATTCTTCAGTTTTAAAATTTTGTATTTCTCGTTCACGGTCAACAATAATACGCACAGCGACTGATTGGACACGGCCAGCGCTTAAACCGCGAGCGACTTTTTTCCACAGTAAAGGAGAAAGTTTATAACCAACTAAGCGGTCTAATATTCTACGCGCTTGCTGAGCATCAACTAATTTTAAATCCAGATGGCGAGGATTTTTTAAAGCATCTTCAATTGCGTTTTTTGTAATTTCATGGAAAACAATGCGTTCGGCTTTTTTAGCATCAAGATCCAAGGCCGCGCTTAAATGCCAGGCAATGGCTTCGCCTTCGCGGTCTTCGTCAGTTGCCAGAATAACTTCATCAGCTTTGGCTGCTAGTTTTTTCAGCTTATCAACGGTTTTTTTAGCTTTGGCTGGAATTTCGTATTCTGGCTCAAAATTATTTTTAACATCAATTCCCAGGGTTTTTACAGGCAAATCGCGGATATGACCAAAAGAAGACTCCACTTGGAAGTCTTTACCTAAAAATTTGGTAATTGTTCTGGCTTTGGTGGGGGATTCCACGATGACTAGGGATTTTGGCATAATATAAATTAAAAGTTTAAAGTTAAAAATTCAAAATTACAGCTTAAAATTTAAAGTTTTTAATTTTGCATTGCCATTTTGCACTTTGCATTTTGAATTTTTAACTTAGTTATTACTACTATTAATAACATTAATTTTTGATCTTGTCAAATTTAGCCTAAAAGAATGTAATTTTGCCCGCCTAGATTTTTAATCAGGCCCTTCATTTCCATCAGGCTTAAACAGCCGGTTACCAGTGAAACTGGCAAGTTGCTTTTTTTGATTATTTCATCAATGTGAACAGGCTCATGATTTAAAGTTTGGATAATGATTTTTTCTTCATTTGTTTCTGGCAAGACCTTTTGATTTGCCACAAAATTTTTAACTTCCTGTAAATTTAATTCATCTAAAATGTCCTGATAACTAGTAATTAATTTGGCGCCTTTTTGGATTAGTTTATGCGTGCCAATTGAATTGCGATTAAATAAAGAGCCGGGCACGGCAAAGACCTCGCGGTTTTGTTCCAGAGCTAAAAAGGCCGTGATTAATGCGCCCGAAGTTTCAGCCGCTTCAATTACTAATGTGCCTAAACTTAAACCAGCGATAATTCTGTTGCGGGTCGGAAAATTATGTTTTAAAGGCAACATGCCAATGGGAAATTCAGAAATTATTGTGCCATCATTATCTATAATCCCTTGTGCTAAATAGCGGTTGGAAGATGGATAAATACTTTTTTGATCCAGGCCGCTGCCTAAGACAGCGATTGTTTTACCCCGGGCTTCAACAGCAGAATGATGAGCTAAAGCATCAACTCCAAGAGCTAAACCACTAGTAATAGTAAAACCATTTTGCACCAGAGGTTTAACTAATTCAGGCGTGATTTGTTTGCCATAATTGGAAATTTTTCTAGTGCCCACAACCGCTAAATTAAATTTATTATTTAAATTTTGTGAATCGCCTTTTATATAAAGTAAAGCCGGTGGATTGAAGATTTCTTTTAAAAGTCTGGGATAATTTTCGTCTTGGACTGTTATGACTTCAATTTGCTCCTGCTTAACTTTTTCCATTTCTATATCTGGATTTATATCTTTTTTGACAACAATAAATTCCTGGGCAATATTTGGTTCTAGCCCGCTTTTTTGCAATTCTAAAAATCCAGCTTGCCAGGCCGTTTCCATATTAGGGAAATAATTGTATAATTTTTTAAATCTGGCAGCTCCGATTTTGGCAAACTGGGAAATTGCTAGCCAATATTTTAGATCGCTTGTCATTTTTATTAATTGACAATGGTTTGTTAAATATATAGGTTTTAATTTTAAATTTTTAATTTCTAATTTTTAATCAATATCTAATGAAATAATGTCTAAATTCTGTCATTAGAACATTTAATCATTGCTTAGAAATTAAAAATTAGTCATTAGTGATTAGAACCTTTTTATATTGTACAGGCATTTTTAGAAAAAGAAAAATTTTGATAAGTTGGGCTTGACAAACTGGTCTTCGGATGCTATAATGCAAAGTATTGAAAATTGATACTAATGTACTAATTATTACTAATGATACTGATAGGTTGAGTCAGGAAATAATTAGTATAATTCGTACCTGATTCGTAAATTAGTATCTATAGCTCTATCTGCCAGCGGGAAATTAAAAAGGCCCTCCTCCTTTTTGAAAGTACTGGAGTTAGGGTATCTAGCTTAATGCTTGATATTCTACGCTGGTGGGTAGAGTTGTGGATATTAAAGTAATATGTAATAGGTAATAAGTAATTTGTTCTTGGAAATTTTTTAAAATGGCAATTTGCGCTGGACTTGGTTCGGCGCTTTGTATCCCTTTTTGTGAGTAACATCAAGGGATTAAATACGCCCATGAGTAATGGGTAAGAAAAAGTGGCACAAAGTGCCAAAGGAGGAAAAGACATGAGAAATGTCAGTGAGAAGCAAGCCAATAGGATCTGGAAACTCCAGACGCAAATTGGCAAAGGGTTGATGGATGGGACACATGATCCGGAAAAGTTTGCAGATTCTCTGCAGAAATTTTTGGGGAAAAAAGATGAAATACTTCAAGGAGCTCGAGCCATTTTGGAATTGGAAAGTTATCGGTTGTTCATTAATTCCGACCAGACCATGGCCGAAATGATCAAGAAAGGCAAGTACAGCTCATTTGACGAGGACATCAACAATGAACATTTTAAGATTCAGCATACTCGTCAGCATGAGGTTGAGCTTGAACTGGTTCATTTTCGATTTGCGCATTATGGTATAACGGGCATCCATAAAAAAATAGTGCTCGCCCATTTAATAGAGGAGGGACTTAAGCCAGCCAAGATAGTGCATTTGCTCTTTCTTTGCGCGTTATATCCCGAATTACAAAGGCCATGGATAACTGCTCTCGGTTCAGAATGGGTCAATTCAAAAGGTAGACGCCTCTCTCCATATCTGAAATGTTTTGATAATCAGCGGGAGCTTAAACTTAATTGGGGCGGTGACGGTTTCCATTGGAAGGCCGATACCTGCTTCCTGGCAGTACGCGAATAAAATAAAATTTATATCATCTAAGGGCGATTTGTGAAAACGAGTCGCCTTTTTTAATTGGGGTAAGATGGGTAAGAAGGGAAAAAGGGGTAAGAGGGGAAAAGCCGAAGGCGCGAATTATGATTCGCGCCTTCGGCTGGAGAGAGAATATGTTATTCCCTCGTAGGCGCGACAAGCTTGTCGCGCCTACGAGGAGAGAGATTAATTATATTTATTTTGAACTTTGGCTAGTTTTTCACCTTCAATTAACATTTGGACAGCGTTGAGTGCGGCCAGAAAAATATTTTTTAATTTTTTTTCATCTTCAAGAGAGAATTTTTGGAGAACAAATTTGTCAACCGGGATTTTGGTTCTTAATTCATTGGCAATGCCAATTCTAATGCGAATTAGATTTTTAGATTTTAGATTATAGATTATAGATTCAATCCCTTTGTGCCCACCCGAACTTGCATCTTTGGAAATGCGCATGACTCCAATAGGTAAATCTATATCATCATGAATAATAGTAATATCTTGAGGTTTGATTTTGTAAAAAGTTTTGATTTTCTTGACCGCAATTCCGGAATTATTCATGAAAGTTTGAGGCTTGGCTAAAATAATTTTTTGTTCGCCAAAAGTGCCTTCGCAGATTTCTGCCTGGAATTTTTTATTTAGTTTTAAGGATTTTAAAATCAGATCTTCAGCGATTGTGTCAATAATGTGAAAACCAATGTTATGTCGGGTATTTTGATATTCTGGGCCGGGATTGCCGAGGCCGACGATTAATTTGGTCATATGTTTAGTATAAAGTATAAAGTAGAAAGTTTGTAAAGTTTGGAATGATTTATTATAGTAGAAAGTTTATAAAGATTTTATTAAGCCGGAGAGGATTTTTGAAATTTCTAAAGCCATATTATAATTTTTTTCAAAATCTTCTCTTGAAATATATTTTAATTCTAAAGCTAAATATAACATTGATCTTGCTTCTCCGCACGAACCCTTGGCCATATATAAAAATCTTATAAATTCCTTGTTTGTTTTTCTCTCAAATCCTTCGGCAATATTATTCATAATTGAAATAACAGCTCTTTGTATTTGATTCCTAAAACTATAATCTATGCATTCTTTAAAACAAGCATAGGCAGAAATGACTAATTCTTTACTTTTTTGCCAAGCAATAATATCCTCAAATCGTTCAAATTTCATAATATTTTCTTTATACTTTATAAACTTTATAACTTTAAACTTCACGGTAGTTTATTCGCGATTATATTTAAAGCTTGGGGCAGTACTTTGATGTCCAGATAAGGCAATTCTATCACTTCGCCGTCAATTTGCATATGAGTTTTTTTATTAAACGGCAAAATATAAACATCTTTGACTTTATGGAATTCATAACGCCAATCTTTTTGATAATCTTCAAATAAAAAGCGGCGGATTAAGATAATTAAATCTTTGAGGCGCAAGGTTTTTAAAATGCTAATATTCAAATTCCCATCGTCAATTCTTGACTCAGGATTTAATTTAAGATTAAAGAATTTAGCAAAATTGGAAATGAAAATGCTCTGGGCAGTGACCGTTTTGGAATAGCCGTCAAATTTTATGAAGAATTTATCCGGTTTAACATTGAAAAAATTTAAAATAAGGCTCAAGCCATAAGCTAGAAAACCCCAGGCTCTTTTGGCTTTACGAGAAGTATTTTTAATTATCCTGGCATCAAAGCCACAGCCAGCAGCAATCAGAAAATAATGGCGATGATTGATTAAACCAACATCAATTTTTTTTATCTGGTCAGAAAATCCGAGTTTTAAAGCTTTGGGAGTATCTAAAGGAATGCCCAATGATTGTGCCAGGATATTGCCGCTGCCTAAGGGAATGATTGCCAGGGGAGTCTGACTGTTATTATGCAATATCCAGGAGCTAATTTCTTTAATCGTGCCATCGCCGCCACAGGCAAAAATACGCTCAAAGTCATTTGGCTTTAAATTAGTAAAAGGACCGATTGAGGTATCATGCCAGACAATTTCAAAATCATATTGTTTTAAAAGGTTTTTGATTAGTTTATCTTTTGTGTTTTTTTTACCAGCAATCGGATTATAGATGAATAACGCTTTCATTTATTCTCCTTTTTTAAGGCTTATATTTAAAGGTGTCCCAGTAAGATTAAATTTATCACGTAGCGCATTTTCTAAATATCTTATATAGGATTGGTTTAAAGTGTCTCGGCGGCGAATTTGTAAGGAAAAACTCGGGGGATTGATATCTGTTTGTTTTAAATTTGTCAGATAAGGATGGAGAGCGCCTTTTTCTTGCGAAGGCTTGTGCATTTTTATAGTGCGTTTTAAAAATTTATTTAAAGCGCTGGCAGATATTTTTGTTTGGCGAGCCTGATAGACTTTTAAGGCCAGATCTAAAACCTTATGGATGTTTTGTTGAGTTAAAGCAGAAACAAAAATTACCGGCGCCCAAGTCATGTAGGGAAAATTGCGAAAAAGATATTTTTTAAATTTGTCAGCGCTTTTAGTATCTTTTTCCGGCAGCAAATCCCATTTATTTGCAATAATGACAATTCCCACTCTGGCATCAAGCAAGATTTTACTGAGCTTATTATCCTGAATGGTAATTGGCTGGGAAATATCCAAAACAAGAAAGCAAACATCAGATTGCTTGGCATTGTTTATGCTTTTTCTGACTGATTGTTTTTCTAAACCTTCACCCACATTGGCCTGCTTACGAATGCCAGCAGTATCTATTAAAATATAATTTTGTCCCTGATATTCTAAAGATGTATCAATGGCTTCGCGCGTGGTAAATGGAATAGGTGAGACAATTACCCGTTCTTCGCCTAATAGCGCATTTAAAAGCGATGATTTGCCGACATTGGGTTTGCCGATGATTGATACCTTTATGGCTTTTTTTACTTCAAATTTTTTAGATTTTCTTACTTTTTTTATTTTTTTTAAATTATTAATAACTACATCAAGCAGATCTCCTGTGTTTGAGCCATTTATAGCCGAAACATAAATTGGTTCGCCCAAGCCTAATTTGAAAAACTCAGCGCCTTGAGCTCGCCACTTGAGAGAGTCTGTTTTATTGCCTACCAAAATTATATTTTTATTAAATTTTTTTAAAGCCAGGGCTAATTCCTTGTCTTGCGGCATCAGTCCGGCTTGGATGTCAACCAATAACAAAATTAAATCCGCTTGTTTTAAGGCAGCTTGAGTTTTTTTTATAATTTCTAAGGAATATTCAAGCTGAGGTTGAGCCGAAAGTGTTTTAAGCTTTTTGGGCGGGATTATTGTTTCAATTCCACCCGTGTCCATTAATTCAAAATTAATGCCCTGCCAATAAACAGGGCTGATTAAAAAATCACGGGTGGTACCGGCTATAGCAGAGGTGATGGCTTTAGGCTTTTCTACTAAACGGTTAAAAAGCGTTGATTTGCCGGTATTCGGTCGCCCCATAATTATGACTTTGGACAGTTCTTTCATAAGAGGATTTTTAACTTCTGGATTAAAAAGTCAGAGTATTATTCTGCTCGGGAGATTGTCTGTTGATCTTGGCCTAAAATAATTAAAAAGTCAATATTTGCTGAGTAGGTAATCCCTGGTTCGGGCTGGTTAAAAGTTGCGTTGGCATTTAATTTTGCTTTTAAATCCTGCAGTTCTTCAACTTTTTGGCCATTGGTTAAATCATAAATAACGGTAGTGGTAAAATCTTGTTTTTGCGCATTGCCAATTTTTATGACTTCATAGCCTTTCTTTTTTAAATTCGTTGATGTTTGATAGGCCAGACCTTCAATTTTAGTGCCGTTTTGAATTTCCACTTTAATTTTTTCTTTGGCTTTGACCTCTTTGGCTGGTTCAAAAACATATTTAACCATTTGCTTTAGCTGGTAAAAAGACATATCTTTGGGCAAAAGCAAATAAGCGCCATTAATCATGGTGGCATAAAGCGGGCTGTTCTCTCCGTTATCTAAAACTAAAGTGGAAATATTTTGTTTATCAACTTTTTTCGCCAATTTAACGAACTTGAACATTTCCCAGATGTCCATATTTGTTGAGACGTGCTCGCTGTACATTTTCATTAAGGCAGAAATTTTGTTATAGCTTAAAAATGTTGTAAAAGATAAAGCCTGATCTTTGACTGCCTGCAGCACCTGCTGCTGTCTTTTTGAGCGGGCAAAATCAGAGCCTTCATTATTTGTGCCATGGCGAGAGCGGGCATAATTTAAAGCAGTCAATCCATCCATCTTTTGCCAGCCGGCTTTGAAGGAAATAGTCTGGTAGCCATTTGGATTTGAACTAAAATCATCAGTCGGAAATTGATTGTCGGTAAAACTATTTTCTACGTTTACGTTTACTCCGCCAAGCGCGTCAATAAGTTTTTCAAAACCAGAAAAATCAACCCGTACGTAGTAGTCAATAGGAATATCAAAAACTTGGCTGATTGTTTGCGTGGCAAATTCTGCACCTGAACCGGATTCTTTTAATTCACCAAAATGATTAGCCTCATTTATCCTGCGCCAGCCATAACCCGGGATTGGGATAGACAAATCGCGCGGAATGGAAGTTAAAACAACTTTATTTTCCGAAGGCTTAAGCGAAGCCAGAATAATTGTATCGGTCAGATAAGGGCCGGGATGGCCTTCCCCGCCCATGCCTAAAAGCAAAATATTTATCCGGTCGTTTTCTTCTCCTTTTAATAATTTATCCTGGCTGAGTGAAAATCCGAAACCGCCAAAAGGATTAATTTTTTCCAGATTCTGCGCGATGCCTTCGCCGGAAAAGATTACTTGAAATGAAAAAAAGGAGATAAAGATGATGAAAAAAATTAAAGGATAAAAAAAGATCTTGGACAAAATTTTCTTTTTTTGCTTATATTCTTTTTCAATATATTCTAGGAAGTTTATTTTTGGGATTGGCATTTTTTATAAAATAAAATAAGGCAGGAATACTTTATCATTTAATGTTCCTCTATATATTTAATCAGAAAAAGTAAAAAATTTCAAGTTATTTGAATTTGCCTAAATTATTTTTCTGTGGTATAATTTCAACAATTCTATTTATTATTAATTTTATCTCAGATGAAAGAAAATAACCAGTTTGAATGGAATACGAAGTCTACCTATGACTCTATCTGGAGAACAATAAGCGAATTTATAGGGGAGATAGTTAAAGTAATTATAATTTCCTTAGCCATTATTATCCCGGTGCGCTATTTTTTGATCCAGCCTTTTTATGTCAAAGGCGCTTCAATGGAACCAAATTTCCATGATCATGAATATTTAATAATTAATGAAATAGTCTATCGTTTTGAGAATCCCCAAAGAGGAGACATTGTTGTATTCCGCTATCCTAAAGATCCCAGCCAATATTTTATAAAAAGAGTTATTGGCTTGCCAGGCGAAAAAATTAAAATTAAAGATAATAAAGTATACGTTTATAATGATAAGTATCCTAATGGTCTGGCGATTAATGAGGATGTTTATCTGCCAGAAGATGAACAAACGCCCAATTTGGGGTTAACTGAATTTATTTTAGGCAGTGATGAATATTTTGTCATGGGTGATAATCGCGAGGCAAGTTTAGATTCGCGACGTTTTGGGCCAGTACCCAGACGCTTAATTATCGGCAAAGCCTGGATAAGAGGCTGGCCATTTGATAAGATAACAATTTTTCAGACTCCGCAATATAATATTTAACAATATGCCCAAAGTTAAAAAGACAAAGGCAAATAAAAAAATGAAAAAAATTAAACCAGTTGTGGCTAAAGAAAAAATAGAGCCGACTAGCAAAGCCGTTAAGGTGTCAAAAAAAACACCTCAGGTTTTGCGTGGCTTCAAAGATATTCTGCCGGGTGAACAAAAATATTGGAATTTGATAAAAAATAAAGCCGCGGCCATTGCCAGAGATTATGGTTTTGAAAGAATTGATTTGCCATTTTTGGAAGAGACCGGTCTTTTTAACAGAGCCGTTGGCAAGGATACTGATATTGTAGAAAAGGAAATGTTTTCTTTTGAAGATCGCGGCGGAGAAAAAATCAGTTTGAGGCCAGAAGCGACAAGCCAGATAGTGAGAGCCTATATAAATCATGGCATGTTGAATTTGCCTCAACCTGTTAAACTATATTATATCGGTCCGATGTTCCGCTATGAGCGTCCGCAATCAGGCAGATATCGCCAGCACACTCAATTTGGCTTTGAAGCCCTGGGAGACAAAAATCCGATTTTAGATGCGGAAGTCATTATAATGGCTTATAATTGTTTGCAGGAATTAGGTTTGAAAGTAAATATTCAGATCAATAGCATTGGCTGCCCTGATTGCCGTAAAGAATATAAGACGCAATTGGTTAATTATTATAAAACTCAGAGAACTGATTTGTGTCCTGATTGCAAAATCAGGTTAGGCAAAAATCCTTTGCGACTTTTAGATTGCAAAGAAGAAAAATGTCAGGCCATAGCTGAAGATGCGCCGCAAATTGTAGATTGGCTGTGTGAAGAGTGTAAAGTTCATTTTGTCAAAGTTCTGGAATTTTTAGATGAATTGGAAGTCCCATATAATTTAAATTCGCGCCTGGTCAGGGGTCTTGATTATTATACAAAAACAGTTTTTGAAATTTGGACTAATTTAAGTGAACAAGAGCAGCAAACCGAAGGCAAAAAAGCCCAGATAGCTTTGGGTGGAGGCGGACGCTACGATGATTTAGTTGAACTTTTGGGTGGCAGAAGCACGCCCGCGGTCGGCGCTTCAATTGGAATTGAGCGAGTAGTCTTAAAAATAAAGGAAGCAAATATTGAGGTTCCGGAAATTGTTAAATATGATATTTTTGTAGCGCAATTAGGTGAAGCGGCTAAAAGAAAATGCCTGGCCTTGTATGAAGTTTTACGCAAAGAGGGCTTGAAAGTTGCTGAATGTTTTTCCAAAGATGGTTTAAAAAATCAGCTGGAAATAGCTAATAAATTAGGAGTAAAATATGCTTTAATTTTAGGCCAGAAAGAATTGTCAGAAGGCACAATTTTGCTTCGTGATATGGATGGCGGCGTTCAGGAAACAATTAATTATGATAAGGCAGTTAAAGAAGTAAAAAAGCGTTTGTCAAATTAAACTGTTATATATTTTCAAATAAAAAGCGCTGGGGATAAAACCGGCGCTTTTTAGTTTATTTTAGCGATTTTCAATTTGACTTAACATAATTTTATTGGTATTATTAAAATATCTTTTAGGAAGGGAGATGTTTATACTTAATGACAGAAATTAAAAGGAAAAAAGGCGAGACTTTCGAAAGCTTGCTGCGACGTTTTAATAAAAGAATGTTGCAAAGCGGTAAGTTGCTCCAGGCTAAAAAGATAAGGTTTTTAGAAAAAGACCCGAACAAGAATTTAGCCAAAAAATTGGCTTTGAGAAGATTAAAAATC
Source organism: Patescibacteria group bacterium (assembly GCA_041651155.1). Lineage (NCBI taxonomy): Bacteria > Patescibacteria group bacterium. The sequence continues at coordinate 12,648 of JBAZJU010000004.1, forward strand.
AAAGCCAAAAATGAATATTTAAAGAAAATTGGCAAGGATTTAGAAGAATAATTAAAATGCGAATGATACGAATTGGTTAAGTATTTGTAATAATTTGTAGTAGATTCGTAAATTTGCCTTCGCAGAACGTAGTTTGCTACGGCAAACGAAGGTTTGTAACTATGTCAATTTTAGAGCAAATCAACCAAGATTTTCAGCAGGCTTTTAAAAACAGGGAAACAAGCACAATTTCTACATTGCGCTTAGTTTTGGCTGCTGCCAAAAATGAAAGAATAAAAAAAATGGCTGATTTGCAAGATGAAGATATTATTCGGGTTCTTAAAAGCGAGGTTAAAAAGAGGAAAGAATCTATTAGCGATTTTCAAAAAGGAGAACGGCCTGATTTGGTTGCGAATGAAGAAGCTGAGATTAAAATTATTGAAAAATATTTGCCAGCTACCCTAAGTGAAGAGGATTTAAGACAGAAAATAAAAGCCATTTTGCAAGGGGCGGAAGACAAAGAAAATCTAGGCAAGGTTATCGGGTTGGTGATGAAAGACTTGAAAGGCACGGCAGATGGCAGCCTGGTTAGAAAAATTGTGGAAGAAGAATTGAATAAATAAAATAAAAAACATTTTAAAAAAACCCATGCTCCAGAATTTTCTCCTGGCTTTTAGCCAGGAGCAAAAAAAGAAAAAACTTGTCAGTCAAGCTGCCAAATTATTTGTAATTATGCTTTTATTTTTGGCAGTTTTTTTATTTGTTCAGCCAGTTTGGGCGGCGACAATTGAACCTGGTTTAAATACTCTTGCTCCATATATTGGCCTAACAACTACAGATGTCAGAGTAACCGTAGCAAGAATCATCCAAGTTGCGCTGGGGCTTTTGGGTATTATCGCATTAGTGATTGTGCTCTATGGCGGATTTATGTATATGACTTCACTGGGTGAAGCAGATAAGATTGATAAGGCTAAAAAGATTTTAACAAATGGTGTTATTGGTTTGATAATAATTTTAGCAGCCTTTGCTATCGCCAGTTTTGTTATTAACAATCTTATTGAAGCTACTACAGGCGGCGGTGGAGGCGAACCTCCTGGTTATGGCGATGAGGGCGGCGCTTTGGGCAATGGGATTATTGAAAGCCATTATCCGCCGCGCAATGCTATTGAGATTCCTCGCAATACCACTATTGTGGTGACTTTCAAGGTGCCAATGAATGTTGATTCTTTAGTTGATGCGAATAATAATATTGCGCAGACAAATAGCGTGCCGAATATAAAAATCCATCCAACAGCGAGTACGGCTACAGCTGATAATGTGGTTGATGTTCTTGCTTCATATACGCCTGATTTTAAAACTTATATTTTTAAACCCAATGTTTTATTAGGCAGAGATGATCAGGCAGTTAGTTATACGGTTGAATTAACCAACAACATTAAGAAATTTAATGGCAGTGATGCTTTTGGCGCTTTTGGCAGTTATAAATGGAATTTTGAAGTTTCAACTATTATAGACATCACTCCGCCGCAGATTGTTTCAGTCATTCCACAACCAGTGAATAATTCCGGCGCAACAGTGCCACGCAACATTGTCATTCAGATTAATTTTAGCGAACCAATCAATCCTCTGACAATCAGAGGCCGGGTTGAAGTGCAAAATGGGCCGTCACAGACACTGGGAGAATTAAAGCCGGGTACATTTAATAATATAAATGTCACAACAACAAGCAATAATAATACCTACAATATTGCGGGTGAATTTAGTTATGGCAATGAATATAAAACAGTAGAATTTGTGACTAATGATTTGTGCGGCACCAATTCCTGCGGCGGTGATGTGTTTTGCTTGCCCGGAGGCGCTCAAATTAATGTTTTGGCAAAAGCCGCTACTTTGTTAGGCTCAGGGCCAGCTGCGATTTTTCCTTATGATGGCTTGGTAGATATGGCCGACAATTCTTTAGACGGTAATTTTGACAATATCGCCCAGGGACCGAGCGCAAAAAGAAGCCCGCAGACAACAGCTTATGATTTAAATAGCCAGGCCAATAACAGATATGTCGCAGATACGAATGTGGGTGATGATTTGCAATGGAGTTTTTACACCAATAATCTGATTGATTTAATGCCGCCTGAAATTGATACTAATCCAGCCAACAGATATTCACCGACAGCCAATAAAACCAATGTTAGTCCGCAAGCAAATCCGATCATACCTTATACTAAATTAATGATGGCTTCTAGCTTAAAACCAGATAAAGGATATGGCGATGGTTACTGTAAATGCTCTGCTACTAATAATCCCTGTGAATTTGGCTGCGATTTTACCAAGGGCTGGTGTAATGACAGTAATGGGGCAAGGTTTGTCTGTACTAACAGCGTCCCTTTAATTAGTTGCCCGCAAAATCAAGCTTGTTTTGAAGAAGATCATATGACTTTGATCCAACCCACAGATGCAGCGCCACGAGGTTATTGGATAAGCAGCGTTAATAATAGCGCGCTGACAGCCACAATTGCAACACTTAATCATGACAACCCATTGATTGGTGAAAAAACATATAGTCTGACAGTTGGGTCTGGCGTTAAAGATTTAATGCAAAACTGTTATCAGCCTTGTTCTGGTCCAGGCTGTGATAAAATTTTAAAACCAGGCGGCAAGCCAAATGAATATATAGAAGGCTCAGTTTGGCAGCCAAAAAATACCAGTTCTGATCAGGGAGGGTTCCCGTCTTGCCAAATAACAACAACGCCATAAGGCGGTTAATTATGAAGATAGAAAAAACAAAAAAAATAATTTTAGTCGCATTAGCCATTTTTATAGGCTTGATTGCAATTTTATTGGTCAGTCCTGTTTTGGCTCAGGTTGAACCAGGTCTAAACACTCTGTCTCCATATATTGGCTTAGGCACTCAAGATCTCAGAGTGACCATTGCCAGAATTGTTCAGGTGGCTTTTGGCTTACTAGGCATTATCACTGTTGTTTTAGTTATAATTGGCGGAGTAATGTATTTGCTTTCTGGAGGTGAAGCGGAAAAAATCCAAAAGGCAAAAAATTTGTTAGTTGCCGCAGTCATTGGCCTGGTTATCACCTTATCAGCTTTTGCTATTGCCAGTTTTGTGATTAATGAATTATTAAAAGCCACTGGCGCGGGAGGGCCTGGTTTTAATATAAATACCTGTCCAAATTGTTATCCGCCATGTGATAATTGCGGTCCAATTCCGGGCCAGTGTCCTGATCCGAATAAAGACAGCCCGGCGCCATATATCTGCAGTTTATCGGGGATCAATAATGAGCCAAAAGGCGCGACAGGAGATTTTATTACAATTATGGGAGGCAAGTTTGGCGCCACTCAGGGGAATTCCAAAGTATTTTTTAGAAAAGGGCTGGCTCCAAATTATCAGTATATTGAAACTACGATTGTTAATTGCGGCAATGATCCTGTTTGGCACGATTCTCTTATCAAAGTTGAAGTTCCATCAAGCCTGCAATTTGATAATGTAAATGCTGAGCAAAATATTTATAAAGTCGTAATTAAGACAGGAGCTAATAATGAAAATACCAGTGAAGACAAATCAACCGCACTTTATCCGCCATACAATGATGATTTTACCTTGTTAGCCGGATTGCCCGGACCTGGTGTTGCCTGCCTCCAACCGGATAATGGCGCAGAAGGCACAACAGTTACTGTTTTGGGCAAACGATTTGGCACTCAGACTGCTGGTGCAGATTTTTTAAAGTTTCCCATGAATGTTAATGCACAAGTCGGGCATTGGGATGATGAGACAATCCTGAGCAGCGTACCTCCAGGCGCAGTGAGCCAGCCCAGCAATTTAGTTTTTGTGCAAAAAGGCACTATCACCAGCAATGGTTCTCCTTTTTATGTTAAATGTGACAATATAACCGCGAAATGTTCAGCAGATAATTGCTGCAGTGGAGGATATTGCTCTTTTACCACTTCAGATTATTGTAAAGGCGGGCCAGGAGAGCCATGTTCCGGTTGTAGTACGGCAGGCTGTCGGGCAGGCAATTATTGCGACACAACTAATCCTTCAAGTTGTATTTGTAAGGAAGCTGGACCTGGCGCACCCTGCAGTTCCAACACCGCCAGTTGCGTCCCTTCTAATGATTTATGCGGACGCGGATTTTATTGCGCGACTAATGCAGCGACTGCTTGCACTTGCCAATCTCTGCCTCAGATAGATTCTGTCAGACCTGATAATGGAGCCCCGGGAAATTTTATAACTATTACTGGCCAGGGTTTTGGCACTTACGATTCTAATATAAGTAAGATTATATTTTTAGGTACGACTGCCAATAATGACGAGCAAAATGCTAGTTTGCCAACAATTTGCGGCGCCGCTGTTATCTGGCAAGATAAGCAGGTTGTAGTTGAAGTGCCAGCAGGCGCTGTAAATGGCCCGATTAAATTAATAAATGCAGACAGCCAGGAAACAACTTGGGATAATCAAGGGGCAGGTGGATTTACTGTTAATAATGTTAAAAGGCCAGGATTGTGTCCGCTTAGTGCAGCCAGTCCCGATAGAGGTGAGTTTGGAACCTTAGTAAGTTTGAGCGGAAAAAATTTCGGGACAACTAAAGATTCAGCGACAATTGGTGGTGGTGAATTTGATAATAAAAACATATGGACTTGGCTTGATGATTCAATTAAAAATCTTAAAGTGCCGAATATATTGCCCGGTGTTTTACCTGTTCAGGTTAAAGTCGGGTCAGAAAATAGCAATCCGGTTAATTTTACGGTTACCCAGCCGGCAAAAGTGCCAAAAATTGATTATCTTGATCCATCAAGCGGGCCAATTGGTCAGTATGTGACAATTTTTGGCAGTAATTTTGGCGAGCAGGCTAATCTGGTTAAATTTTTAAATCTGGCTGGTGAAACTGATTTTGAAAGCTCTAATTGGCTGATTGCTGATACAAATTTTCCAGCAGGCTGTTCAAAAGCTGGGTATTGGCACGATACATATATAATAGTAAAGGTTCCGTCTGGTTTAAAAATAAATAATAGCCAGGTGGTAGTTAAATCCCAGAATAATCTTTACAGCAATACAATGGATTTTACCCGTAATAATAATCCTGTCACTCCGGGCATTTGCGCCATTGCCCCTGATCAAGGTCCGGTTGGAATCAGCGGTGTGACTTTATATGGTGAAAATTTTGGTACATATTCTTCCTCAACCAGCAGCCAGGTTAATTTTTGGCAAAATAAAATACCTGCTGATCAAGCTTTGGATTGGTCAGCGAATAAAATAGGCGCAGGACTTGATGGCAAGCAGGGTCAGTCCGGAAGTTCATTAACTGTTCCAATAGGCGCCATAACCGGACCTGTGCAGGTAACTAATTCAGCCGGTGTTTTAAGTAATAAGGTTCAGTTTAAAGTCAATGATTGCCGGGTGCAAAATATTTGTGCTGGCAGCCAAATTTGCTGTCAGGCTGACGGAGTTTGTAAAAATCCTGAAGACTGCGGCCAGGCTGTTTATGGCCAGATGTGCACGTATTCCTGGTCATTTACAACCGGCAAATTAGTTTCGGCTCTGCCCCCGCAAGTAATTGAGGATATTGCCTGTACTGACAAGCCACAGAGCCCGACGCCCTGGAAAAAATCAGTTGATAATTGCACAAATATATGGGTCTCTGCCAGATTTAACAAACTAATTGATCCAATTACCTTGCAAAAATCAGCTAATAATATTGAAGTCAAAGCCTGTGGCACAGCAGATAATTTTAATTTTGCTGATTGCAATACCCCTGCGCTTGTTCCATCGGACATTACAACTTTTTCATTCAATTTAGATAATCAAGGCGCAGAAGCCAGCGGTTTTGAATTCCAGCCAGACGGCAATTTAGAGCCAAATACCTGGTATCGGGTCACCTTAAAAAGCGGGGCCAATGGAATTTATTCATTAGAAACTGAGAATCAGGCCAGCCTGCAATTAGATGGTGATTTTGATGGCCAGCCAGGCGGGGAGTATAGTTGGTATTTTAAAACAAAAAATTCAAATTTAGCCTGCGATGTTGAGAAGGTGGTTGTTACGCCCCAAGACGCTTTAATTATCAGAAAAGATCAAACTCAAGATTATAATGCTTTTGCCCTGGCAAATAATTGCAATATATTGGATAGCAATTTTTATGACTGGAATTGGTATAAAGTATATAGCACTCAGCAAACAGAAAGCGCACAATGCGATCAGCCTGCAGACCCTGCTCCTCAAACAAATTACTGTACTGCCAAAATTTCTTTAGCAGACAATCTGCCTTTGCCTGATGGAAATAATAAAATTGATTATAAACAAACGGCTACGCCAGAAAAGCAAGGTTTAATTTATGTCGGAGCCAAAGTCTCGGATAAGAAGGATGATAATAATAGACTAGTCATTGATTTAAATATTCCAGAAATAGATTATTTTACACCGACTAACGGCCTGGTACGTCCAGAAGTAAAAACTTATGTCACAATTTATGGCAAAAATTTTGGAGCTGCTCAAGGTACAAGCCAAGTTTTCTTTGATAATATTCCTGCGCAATTAGCTGATTGTAAAGAATCCTGGTCAGACACTATGATTAAAGTCCAAGTGCCGCAAGGCCAGTCAATCCCTGCTGGAAATTCAGCCACTTATAAATTACCAACTCCAGGCAAAGAAGACGGCATGCTATTATTTTATGATTTTGAGGAAACTAGCAATGTGCTTATCAGTGATAGAATTAATGGTTTTGACGGTGAAATCAAAGGAACTCCGGCTCACATTAATGATTTATTTAAGCAGGCATTATATTTAAATAATTATCCGGTTTCCAGTGATTATAAAGATTACGTTAAATTGCCAAACCAGAATTTAGGCACCGGCAGTTTGGAATTTTGGTTTAAACCGCAGGGTAGCGGTACTTTATTCAGCGCAACAGACGGGACAGCTGTAAATGCCTTTTCCTTAGATTACAGTACGGCCGCCAATACGAAAAAGATTATTAAAGATAATGACTGGAATTATTTAGCTTACACTTATGATGGCAGCCAGGCGAATTTATATTTAAATGGTTTTAATTTTAATGATTTTACCGGTACTGGCATTATTTTGACTGGAAATTTTATTGGCACTGATAAAAACAGCATTTTGATTGGCGCAAAAAATATTACCAATCTCAGCAATTACTTTAAAGGCGAGATAGATAATTTTTCAATATTTAGCGCGATTTTGACGCAAGAACTTATTAGCCGGTATTTTGGTTTAAGCGCTGGCCAGGTTTTATTTTTAAAATTTGAAGATACTGGCAATGAAATTATTGATTCTTCACCCAATAAATTTACGGGGATTGCGTCTTCGGGCAATATAGCCAGAGTCAATGAAGGCATGTCTGGCAAGGCCATAAGTTTTAATTCTGATAATCAATATAGTTTAAATATAGCCAATGACCCTTCTTTAAATTTCAACAAAGAATTTTCAATTGAAGGCTGGATAAAAACAGGCGCAAATCCTGCTACGCAGAGTTTTTATTCATCAGATGAAGCTGCTTTCCGCACAATTGCCGGAGGCTTTTTGCGTTTGACTTTGCAAATTAATAATGGCAGTGATGTAGCGACTTATTATGCTCAAAGCACTAATAGACTCCTGCCAGATCAGTGGAATTATTTTGCCGGCACTTATGATGGACAAAAAATTCAAATAAATTTAAACGGCACAAAAACAGAATTTAACGCGCCTGGCTTTATTTCTCAAAGCAGCAATTTTAATTCTGCCTGCATCGGCTCCTGCTCGGGCACTTTTATAGGTTCGCTTGATGAAATTGCAATTTACAATCGTGTTTTGTCAGATTCTGAAATAAACAGCCGTGTTGGCGCAAAAGATATGTCGCATCTTGTTATCACGACTGATTTTGGCAAAGCAATTAGCCCTGATGTTTTTTCATTTAGCAATAATATTTATCCTTTTTTGTGTTCCTTAGAGCCGAATTTCGGAGTTGAGAATACTCCGATCACTGCGACAGGCGCAAATTTTGGCGATTCCAATAAAACTGTTTTTAATAATATCCAATATGGCGTAGGCAGTTATGTTAATTTTAATAATCTGCTTTTTAGCTTATTTTTAACTGATGATAAAATAAAATCATGGTCAAATCAGATATTAAATATTTTAAATCCTTTAAAAATTGATGCTAGTAGCTTGCCTGAGAATCAGGTTTATGTGGCAATTGATCCTTTTTCAGAACCATATAATGATTTATTGAATGCCGGCACATTTAGTGAAGGAGATCCGTTTGCTGATCTTAATAATAATGGCGTTCATGATCAGGCTGCTTATAATAATGGACAAGAGCCGGACTTAAAAAGCAACACCTTGCCGTTTTATTTGTCTCCGGTAATTACTTCTATTTCACCGGATAATGGCCCGATTAGCCAATGGGTGACTATCAGCGGATATAATTTCGGCGATACTCCAGGCAAGGTATATTTTTTCAATAATCAGGCAGCAGAATTACCGCCAGCGCCCTGTGAAAGATACTGGACCAATAATCAGATTATCGTGGTTGTGCCGGCTGGCACGCAGTCAGGTGATGTTTATTTGGTGACTGCCCAGGGCGGCTTAAATAATGAAGGTATTGAAAGCAATCGGGTCAGATTTACAGTCAATGACAATTTGCTTGGCGCAGGTTTGTGCCAAATTTTACCTGCTAAAGGTAAAATTAATCAAGCGGTGACAATAAAAGGCGTAAGATTTGAAGATACGCGAGGGGAAAGTAATTTAATTTTTAGTAAAAGTAAAATTGCTTCTATTAATAATTGGTCAGCTAAAAATATCGCGGCCTCTGTTCCTGCTGGCACTGAAACTGGCTCTGTGGTGGTGACAAAGAGAATTTTAACTGGCAAAATTTGTGCCGGCTTTCATATCGGCGCTTTTTGCCCAAGTAATACTTATGAAAATTCTTATACTGAAGTAGTCAGTAATCCATTAAATTTTAAAATTTTAACGAGTACTGGCTGTACAAGTGATACTGATTGTGAGGCTTGCGGACTCGGAACAAGCAGTTGTGTTAATGGCATTTGTACTCCATATATTGCAAATTTTACGCCGCTCAATGGCAAGGTGGGGACATGGGTTGACTTACAGGGCTGTTATTTTGGCTGTGAGACGGGCAATGCTTATTTTAAAGGCCTAATAACAGACCCACCTATATCTACTAATGATTATAAGGCCTACTATCAATTAAAATCAGATGCCAGGGACGTTACCACTAATTTTGATGGCTCGTTTTGTGTGCTTAATAATTGCCATGAGGCTAATTATACTGACCCGGCTTATTTTAATAATAATGAATTGCTTTTGAATGGCAGTGATTATGTTAAAGTGCAAAATTATTCCATAACTTCAAGTTTCACTGCTCTTGCCTGGGCAAAATCAGGGACTAATAATTGGAATCAGAATGGCTGGATTATGAGTTCAAGGAGCAACAATGGCTTTATAATTCACCCTAATAGCGGCAAAAACACCTGGACAGGATATATTTTAAATAAAGATGGTCTCTACCTTCCTATTGGCGATTACACTGTAAATGATATAAAACAATGGCATCAATATGGGGTTAGCTATAATGAGGCGACTAAAATAGGGCAGATGATTTTTGACGGGCAAGTTGTCGCCACCAGAAATTTTACGGATCTAACTCCAGTATTTCTTAGAGAAAACAGTAAGATTGATCTTTATCTGGGGGTTGATTCTCCTCCATTCATGAACAGATTTGGTCAGGGTTCAATTAACGAAGCGCGTCTTTACAACCGCGAGTTGGCGATCAATGAACTTCAGGGGATTTATACTAAAGGCGGCGGTTCATTGCAGTCCTGGATTCCGGCGCAAAAGCCGAGTGATTGTAAATTCTGGCAGTGCTCGCCAAATGCCGATAATGATCATATTATTGCTGAAGTCCCGAACAAAAATACAGCTACCACTTTAGATGATGCGATTACAGGACAAATTAAAGTTATTACGTCTTTAGGTTTGGAAACTGTTACGGCCACGAATTTTGAGGTTAATGATATTGTTCAGCCAAATATTTGCACTCAAATCAGCCAATGCGGCAATAATTCAATTGAGGCAGGGGAGCAATGTGACGGCACTGCCTTGCCATCGCCTTTGCCCGAGTGTCCTGGCAATTTGCCCAATTGTACTTATCAGTGCGCTGATACTTGTACTTTATTAAGATGTGATGCCAATGATCAAAATTGCACAACGGCAGATCAATGCGGCAATAACGCAATTGATAATGGAGAAGAATGTGATTATTCTGCAAATCCCCCTGTTCCCAGCGGTTTAGATTGCACGAATTTCGGTTATCCGACAAATTCTTGTACATTTAATTGTGATAACCAATGTCTCTTGTCGCACTGCGATATTAATGGTCAGAATTGCGTTCCGGTTGATTCTCTTTGCGGCAATGGCAATATAGATACAATAGCTGATGGCAGCGGCAATATTATTTACCAGGAAGAATGCGATGGTACAAATTTGAATAATAAAACATGTGCAGATGTGCCTGGCGGTTTTGTGGGAGGAACTTTAAGTTGCTTTGGACAAGGTAATGCCAATCAATGCAATTTTGACACTGCTTTGTGCGCTAAAGCTATTACCAGGCCAAAGGTAGAGGCAATCTCACCAGCTGACGGAGAAACAGCTTTTTGCAGAAATGGCATTATGGACATATTTTTTGACAGCTTGATTGATCAAAAGACCTTGGAACAATATCAAGATAATGTTTTAACCAACAGAAATATAAAATTGGAAGCATGCACAAATCAAACTGTAAAAAATCAGGAAAATGGCTTAACGAAAAATGTTCTGGCTTATTTTAGAAATATATTTAGCAGGCTCTTTGGCTATGAAAAGCCAGCTTTGGCCCAAACAACTTGTACTGCTTTAAGCGATGAAGATTTTTACCTAAGAATTTATAACATTAATAATAAGACAGTAATTTCAGTCACCCCCAATTATTTATTAGATCCAGCCCAAATATATAGAGTGCAGATTGTCGGCGGTGATCAAGGCGTAAAAAGTTTGAGCAATGGTACTTTGGATGTTGCTAATTCAACCGCATGCTCTAGTGCTGACACGAATAATTGTTTAGCAACCTTCCTGACTCAGGGAACTGCAGGTGATGACCAAAGCGGCATTTGCCAGGTTAACTGGATAGATACGAAGGTTTATCGCGCGCCGTTTACCAGTGAAAATGACCGTATTGCCGAATATAATAATAATGATTTATTTGTTTGCGCAGGCAAAGATGACTGCCATCTTGATGCTGATTATGATCAAGACGCGACAACTTCTGGCAACCAACACATTTATGAGGCAGTCGCCAAATATAATAATGGCTGGACATTGAAAGCTAATTATCAGTGGTCCAGGACTGAAGATATTGATCCGCAAAACGCACTGGAAATTTATAACAGGATAGACAATTTATCAACGGATATAAATAAAGTTAAAAATACAACGGGCAGAGTTTATACTACAGCTAAGCCAATAAAAGAAGTTAAATCCCAATTATTAGTAGAAGCCCAGGCACAGGGCAGTTTGCTTGCGCCTGTTACGCAAAGTTTTAATGTCTTAATTTTAATGTGCGAAAATCCCTGGCCTTCAATAAAAGAAAAGTTTCCGTTGGCCTCAATTCCACAAGCTTTTAATTCCCAGACATATTATTGCCGCGATAACCCAGCCGGACTTTTGCCTGAGGCGCGTATTTTAATTCCGCCTGTTGAAAAACGAACAACTATTGAAAATCTGGATTTTCAGTATGGCAATCTGTTTAATTGGATTCCAGAAACCGGGCAGGGTGAATTATGGTTTGTCCAGCCAGTTGAAAGCTTGATCGTCAATGAGGGCTGGATAATTAATACTGCTTTAGGCTCTTTTGGCGGCAAAGATTTTAATTTAGGCAAGCAGCCGACTGGTATTTTGTCTTCACGGCAATTTGTAATTGAAGGCGATGAATTAAGATTTAAAATTGGCGGCAGTAATCATGCCTGGCCTAGCGCCAGATTAAATCAGGATCTGACAATAACTACTTCTGAGATTGAAGAACCGGGCGCAGGCAATCTGCCTGATAATGTTACGGCCGTAACTTTAGAAGCGGCAGATGCGCCAGAATCTACATTTTATGTCCGGGCACAAGCAACTGGCAGCGGAGATAATATCTTGAGGGATATAAGTTTTAAATTACCTAGCAATTATACTGGAAAAATTGGTATAATAAAGATATATGATAATAATGTAGATGGTTATGTAATGTTTGATGATTTGAGGCAATATGAAAAAGGCGTGCGAATACCGATAAGGTTTTAATTTTTAATTTTTTATGGTGAAAATAAACAAAAATAAATATTTATTGTTTGCTATTTTTATTATTTTTTTGGTTTTGCCAATTATGGGCAAAGCCCAAAATGAACGGGTGGCTGGCGCTGATACTTTATTAAGAGAATTTTTATTTCCCATTAGTTCTTATAAAGAATCCGGCAATGTTATTAGCAAATTGGGTGTTGAGTGCGATAAGTACAGCCCTTTAAACCAAGATTATGGCAATAATTCGTGCGCAAGCACTTTAACTGACACAGGTGAGATAAAAAAAATGCCAGACAATAATAGCATTACTACCTCTGGCCAAGCCAAATTTAGCTATAAATTTAATGTCAGCAATCAAGGAGATTATGTTTTTAAAATTAGCGCGTCCAATGATTCTGATAGTTTTTCTCGGTTAACACGCCAGCAGATTGATCATATTTTAACATCTCAAGAAATGAATGGCCTTAAAGATGTTGACACTATTTTAGCTTATTTGGGAGAGGGTCTGACTGTTGCTGATTTATCACTGATTTCTACCAAAGGTGATGAAGTTTATCAGCTGGTTAAGAATCTGGTTTTTAGCGTTTACGTAGATGGTAATAAACAGGGTTATATATTTGTTAAAGACACTGATCCTGCCCAGCTTCAGGAGGGTTCAGTAAAAATTGGCAATCTTTTGCCAGGAGAACATATTATTTACCTGCATTTTTTAAGTGATTATTATTATAATTTTTATGATGCCTGGAATCAAGGTGTTTGTTCTGGACAAGAAGAGGTGAATGGGGATACATGCGAGACATCGGATGCCAATGCCTGTCTGTCTGCCGTTGCCTCTGTTTGCCAAAATTCAGTCTGCACTGGAGGTGTTAAAAATGGCTTAGCCTGCCAAACTGAGACTGACTGTATTTACCACGGTACGTGCGTTTCTCAGCTGCCTGCTATTTTAAATAATTTTAGCAATGCTGATTTAAATAATAATAAAATTTTAGATACAAATCCTGTTATTTACGGCACGGCCATTGATACGATTATGCCGACCGATGATGTTATTGGCATAAGGATCTACAGTAATTTACTGAAAAAAGATGTTGTTTCCTGGTATCAGGATAATGTAGATAATGCTGCATCAAGTTATGACTCAATTACAGTTGACGGCTATCAGGCGGTCAGAGATGAGCGCACTGTTTATGTTAATGCGGCTAATATCGTAGAAACGCCCATACCAAATACTGATCCGCCTCAAACAGCCAAGCAATTTTTTACCAATATCTATGTCATGGCCTATAATCAATCAGCACCGTCAGAGACAATTAATATCTTTAACCAGATGCTGGATAATTGGGTTTTTAATATAAACGTGAGCGCTGATGTCAAGGATAAATTAAGGCGCGATATGACTCGTTTGGTTGATTTAAATACGATTAATGATTTGTTGCAGCAATATCAGGCCAGCCATGGCAAATATCCTGTTTTGGATGCAGGAACTTTTGTCCAAGGGCATTCTCTTTCTACCTGGCCATCCTGGCAGGCAACTTTAGGCAATGAGTTAGGTTCTGGGTTGCCTCTTGATCCTTTAAATTTAATGGCCACCTCTCAGAGAGGCACTTATAATTGTCAGGATTCAGTGGAAAAAGTTAATTGTGTTAATATCTGCACTAGAGATGCTAACAATGCAGCTCTCACAGGTTGTCCAGCTAATGAGCAGTGCGTTGACAACCAATATTGCAGTATTTGTCCGGCCCCCTATGATGTCCAGACTTGCTGGGATGCTATTAATTCAAAATTTGCTTTAAATACATACGCTAATTGTTGTCCTTTAACCGCACCTTACACTACAAACATTTGTCCTATAGTAAATGGTGCACAAGCTGATGCAAAATTAAACGGTGCTTTTAATCTGGGTGGGACAACATGCGTAGAGCAGGCTTTAAAGCCCGAGACTTATGACGGGGCATATGTTTATCAATACACTGCTTTAAATGGAGGTAAAAATTATCTTTTAAATTACCGTTTAGAATATCAAGATGCAAATCTCTGCGGGCCTGACCAGTGCTATTTTGATAATAAAGATAATGATCCAACCAATGATTGCTATGGCCCAGGCAGTTGCTTGGCTGCCTGCGATTCTACTGGCCAAAATTGCGGTACTTGCAGCGATAAAAGTAAAACAACTGAAGCTGACTGCAAAGCGGCAATTGGAACCTGGACATCAATGGATCAATATAAAGATAAAAGATGCGTTTTGGGAAATTGGCAGACCTCTTGTAATGACGGCTATATTGAAGGCCAATGCGGTGAAGCCTGCGATCCAAGTGTTAATTTAGAAAATCAGGCTTGGTGCGATTTAGAATACGGCGCGCATAATTGGTATAATAAACAACTGCAGCCAAAATGCACTGCCAGTTGCACTCTTGAAGGTTTAACTGCACCTCCCCCAGCTTATTCTTCTCAACCAGGTGTAAATAATTGCGGCGGTTTTTGCGGGGATTATAAAACGCAACAAGAATATAAAGAACAGTGCGACCAGGGTTCTGTCTCTGCGCCTATTCCCACGCCAGACAAAGGGGGGATTGGAGGCATAAGCACTACTTCGCAGTATATGTGCTCTGGCCAGGCTGGCGGGACGCCTATTTCGCTTAATGGCGCTAGTTGTAATCAATTTTCTGATGACTGGTTTCTGCCCTTAGCGCAAAGTTGTGCCGCTTTGCCAACAGACAGAATAAGCAATGATAACAATATCCTATTAGCCAAGGGCGGTTTTAGAGTCAGCTATAAATTTAACGTGGCTAAAAGCGGTTCTTATTCTGTGAAATTAACAACCGCTAATTTTGGTGATGATTTAAGTTTGCTGACTAAAGATCAAATTGATTATTTTAGCCAATTAAAAACCGCTGGCCAACCTGATTTATACAATATTAATAATGATGGCAGCCTCTTTATCCCAGAATACGGCGAAGTAACCTCTGACCAAAAATACAGTCTTTTGCGCAGCTTGATTTATAGCGTCTATTTAGATCAGGACTATATTGATGAGGCCAATTCTGGCAACAGGATCGGATTTATCATAGTACCGGCCACTAACCAGGATAAAAAGCAAGAAGCTACTTTGAATCTAGGCAGCCTGCAAGCCCGAAGCAGTGATTACACGGTTTATTTGCATTTTGTCGGCGATCATTTTTATCTGCCATTTGATCCAGCCACTTTACCCGTTTATGTTGATAAATTTACCGGAGTTGATACAGATGGCAATAATGTTTTAGATATAAACCCGGCAATTTTTAATGTCCAGTTTTTCTCGCCCGAAGCAAATGTGGGCAGCTGTCAAAGTTTTGGCGGTTATTGCGGAGATAGGGAAGTGGAGCTGCAATATGGCGAGCAATGTGATTATAAAAACTATGTAGTGCCTCAGCCTGCGGAAACAGCTAATCTGGCCAGAAATCCCAGTTTTGAAAAAATCTTTTCTCCCTGGGAAATTGTGGCAGGAAATGCCAGTCTGGACGAGGGTTCTTCTTTTAATGGACAGTATAGCTTGCTTTTGAGTTATGATGCTGCCAATGAATTTTGGCTTAAGCAATTTAATACCTTTTTTGCCAATAAACAATATTTAATTTCACTGAGGTTAAAGCTCTTAGTTGGAAAAATAAATTCCCTTAGTTTCCAGACAGGCGACCAAACAAATAGCGAGACTTGGACTGAGACTGATAAAGTTGATTTTCCTTTGCCAGATTCCAATGAACAAAAAGCCGGCTGGAATTTATACCAGGTTAATTTTACACCGAGCCAAGCGGCTTATAAATTTAGAATTATTTTTAATGTAGAGCCAGGTACTAAATTTAATTTAGATGAAGTTAAGATATTTCCTGATGTGAGTGTAAGACCGCAGTATCAATGCGGCATTAATTCAGCAGGGAAAAGATGCCAATATATTGGCGGCTATTGCAGCGATGGGATTATTCAGGATGGCTCCAATAACACTGTCCATTCAGCTGAACAGTGCGATGACCGAGTGGGCTTAAGTTGCGCCAATAGTGAAGGCTGCGGTAAAACTGGCCGTTGTGAGAATGGAATTTGTCTGAGTGATAATTGCAGTGATGCTTGTCTGAATGCCTATTGCGGTGATGGCATTGTCCAGCCTAATGAGATTTGTGATACTGGTAGTGATCCATACTGCGCTGATGGCTGTAAGAGCATTAAAATGGGTGGGACTTGCAGCGCTGTTAAGCCTTGCGCTCAGAATCTTTCATGTTCAATTAGAAATTATGGTGATTATGATACAAAATGCCTGGGTGCGCGAGGCAGTTTAGGCTGTAATAGCAATAATGATTGCGTTTTAGGCTATTATTGTGATGCGAGCACGACCAAATGCGAGCCGGAAGTATCTTCTTATTTAGAGTATCATTCTCAAACTGAGACAAATTTATTTTTTCCCAAACCGCCTTATACTGCTGACATCGGGTACAGCATAAATAATTCTAAATGTCCTAATTTCAAGGTGATTATTACAGCAGACAACAAGAATTTATTAGCTGATACTTGTACTGGCTTAGTCTGGAATTCAGCTGATAATATAAGCAATCCAAATACGAACTGGACTTACCAGGCAGCTGTTGATACGGGTTGCGGTGAAGCCACGGCGACGCGATTGCCAAATATTAAAGAGCTTTACAGTTTGGTTAGACAAACGAATATTGGGCTTTTTTATGCTGACAAACAAGTTTTAAAGCTCTGCCCATTAAATTGCAGTTATAACCAGGATGGTTTATGCAGCGATTGTGGTGATGATAATTACCTTTACTGGTCAAGTACTTGCGTTGAAACCGATGCTAATAATAATTGTCTTAGTGCTTTGGCCATAAATTTTAAATATGGCAGTATTGAAAAATATGGCACTGATTCTGCTTTTAAAGTTCATTGTCTGCGGGAGACCAAATGCGGAAATGGCAATTTGGAACTGGGTGAAACTTGTGAATTTAATAAAGGCCATACATGCTTGGGAGGAGAGAACGCAGGCGCAAATTGTATTGATGATACTAATTGTCCAGGCAGCACTTGCACTCCAGGCTTAGTTGAAAAAGAAATTACTAACCAGTCATGCAAAACTAATGGTTATGACGGCGGCTTTTTACACTGCGATCCGCAAACCTGCACTTTCAGGTATGATAATTGCTATAATGATACTTTGCCGAATAAGTCATGTCAGGATATTTGCCAGGTAAAGAATTTGGATTGCAAAGCAGTCGGTACAAATATTGATAAGGCTGAGGAAATATATAATCCGGTCACAAATGAATTTGGCATTGCCAATAATAATCAAATGATGAGCATTGATTCAGGCAATAATTGTCTTTTGCAAACTATCCCTGAAACAGAAGGAAAAAATCAAGTCAATAAACGCTGCAATTATCCTTTTAACGATAAAGGCGCAAATTGTCTTGAGACTGGCACCGGACAAAGTGTCCCGGCGCCATTTAGATCTGAATATTCTTATTGTAACTGCCAGCCGAAACAATAAAAGCAGATTAAAATTTTATGAGACGAATTAAGAAAAAATTTACGTTTACCTGGTTTAACTTTTATATCTTTTTAATAATTTTAATTAGCCTAGCTTTTATTAGTTTGAATCTGCTGGCTGATTTTGAAGAAACACCGGCTAATTTACAAGATTATTTCAATAACCAGAATTGTCCGCAATTAGCAGACAGTACTGACTTAACTGTTAAGGACGTCTGCACTGGCCTGGTTTGGGTGCGCCATGAATTGCCAACTTTTAAAATTATCAATGATCCCAAGCCCGGATATGCCTGGCAAGAGGCAGCTGATAAATGCGCAGCCTTAGAGCCAGCAGGCATGTTTCGCTTGCCAACTGTTGAAGAATTATTAAGTTTAGTAAAGTATAAATGTGATGAAACAGGTTGCCAGGCAAACGCGGATATTGTGAATGATCAAGCAGGCACCAGGCCTTCTTTTTCAGGCGGTATTTACTGGACGGGCAGTGATTTCAATGAGACTGCAGCAGGGATTGCCAACCCGCAGCGGGATTATAAAAGAACAGTCAATTTATTAAATGGCAAGGCTGATAATCCGATTTTTGCCCAGGATATGAAATTAAATGTTTTGTGTATAATGGATCGCCAGCCAGAAATTTTTGAGCGCAAATTTATAAGTGCGACAACAAGCAATATTGCCAATGGCGCGCAAGTAACCAGAGGAGAATTGCAAACTATTTATCACCGTGATTGCACTGAGGCTTCACAATGTTTGGGTATTGGGGCGACTGCCTGTATCTCTTTAAGCGTGTCAGCCCAGACCAAAAATTTTTGTGCCAAAACAGAAGCAATTAACTTGACTACGCCGAGGATAGTCGGCTGTAATTCAGGTTTTCATATAGAAGGTTCTAATTGTGTGACTAATGCCGGCACTGGTGACTTGAATTGGCTGGGCACGGCTTTTAATGGTTTATGGGCAAAGGCAGCCTCCGGCGCTCACATTGCACCAAGTATTACTGTTGCGACTGATAAAACCAGTTATGTTTATCCAGCCTCAGTAATTTTGTCAGCCACAGCCAGCGCAAGCAGCCCAAGTACTATTACTTCTGTTGATTTTTATTATAATAATACAAATTATATTGGTACAGTGACAGAGCCGATTGACGGCAAATATATTTTTACCTGGAGCAATATGAGCATGGGCGCTTATGAAATTATCGCCCGGGCCATAGACAGTGCCGGCTCAACCAGCTTGTCAGCAGGCGTAAACATTACAGTTGGCAGCAATACGCCTCCGAGCGTGACAATTGCTACTGATCCGGCTTATGATGCTGCCGGTATTTCTGGTCCGGCTGATGTGGCGATTAATGTTTCGGCGCATGATCCTGACGGCAATATTACTTTGATGAAAATTTATCAAAGGAAAGATCCGGGCGGGGTGGATGCCTTAATTGCAGACTGCAGTTCTATAAATAATTTAACTAATATTGGCGGGCCTGATTTTACGGGCAGTTGCACCTGGTTATCTGTTCCGATTGGGAATTACATTATTACAGCCAGAGCAATTGATAATAATGGCGGTATGGCCGAGGCCACGGCTCAATTAAAACTTGTTAATCAGCCGCCGAGCGTTGCAATTACCCAAATTATTTATAGATTAGCAGATGGCAGCTTTAAAACAGTTGCGGGCGCTGATCTGAATAATGCGCATTTTCCACCGGGTGAAAATTTAGAAATACATGCCACAGCTTCCGATGATGTGAGAGTAAATGAGGTGAGGTTTTATAATGGTCCTGATGAGATTGAGGCGAAAGAACTGATTTGCCGTAACAATAATCTTAGATTTTTAAACCCAACGCCATGCGATTATGTGGTTACCTGGAAAAATGTGCCAGCCGGAAGTTATGGTTTGAAAGCAATAGCTTTTGATAATGGCGGGCAACAAACCATTTCCGACACGATCTATATTATAGTTTCACCGGAAATTTGCGGTAATAATTCAGATGATGATGGTAACGGCCAGATAGATGAAAATTGCTATCCATTTATGATAAATGTGCATGATTATAATGCTAATAATGATGAATTTACAGTTTATATTGCGCCTGAAAAAGAGGATACATATGAAGAAATAGGCGTGGCTGCGCTTTTTGCCGGTGCGACTTTCAATCAAGAATTGCAGTCTGGAAAATATAATATCAAAGTGGAATTTAAATGCACTGATGATCCTAAAAAGGCGGGTACTCCAGAAGTTGAAATTATAGGCAGTTTGGGAGTATCTAAAGTAGTTGTCTCTGAGCCAAGTGTTACAGGCAGGACAAGTAGTTGTGATTCTGTGGGTTTAAATAAATATGACTGCAAGTTAAATTATGCTAAATATACGAATTATCCAAGTTGTACAGTTTTAAATACTAATTCCCTTGGCACTGCTATTTTTCCAATAACTTTGACGGCTATGCCTTAGATTGAAGGCATCTCTGTCGGCAATATTCTATTAGTTCTAAAATAAAATTAATAAATTAATATTTAAGAAATAAATTTATGTTTGATCAACCAACCAAACCGCAATCAATGCCACAGCCAGGCCAGTGGCCACGACCAACAGGTCCAGCTCCAGTCGGGCCAGGGCAAGCTCCCATGGCTCCAAAACCGCCAGTCAAAGAGCCAGAAGATATTTTTTCTGGTGTTAATACAGGCGGACCAAGCACAGGACGCTCTCCAATGCCTCCTGTCATGCCAAGACGAGGAGGAGGCAAAAGAATCGCATTAATTATTCTAATCATTGTTATTGTAATTCTGGTAGCAGTTGGCGGAGTTTTGGCTTATTACAGCTTTTTTAAACAGCCCAGCCAGCCAGCAGCCAATGCTAATTTAAATGCCCAGCCCAATGTAAATCTTAACCAAAATATTAATGCTAATTTGAATGTAAATGAAAATCTCAATGCCAATGTTAATGAAAATGCCAATACAAATCTTAATGTGGAGCCAACCCCAGCGGTTGATAGCGATAATGATGGCTTAAGCGATGTTCAGGAAGTGACCTTGGGTACTAATCCGCAAAGTGCTGACACAGATGGCGATGGTCTTTTTGATGGTGAGGAAGCCAATATCTATAAGACAAATCCCTTAAATCCTGATACTGATGGCGATGGATATTCTGATGGCGTAGAGGTAAGAAGCGGCTATAACCCCAATGGCCCTGGAAAATTGCCAGTCCCTGCCATATAAATTATTGGTTAGGATTTGTCGTTTAATTATTGCTATTAAATTTATAGTTATATTTATTTATGTTTGGAAAAAAAACAGAGCCTGCGCAGCAACCTGCTGAAGCAAAGCCAAAACTTGAACCATATGAAATTCATGTCATGCCGTCAAAATTCCATAAGTATTTGGCAGTAAAAAAATCAAAGCTTGGCCGTTTACTGATAATTATTGCCATAATTATTTTAGTTTTAGGCGCAGTTACTCTGGCAGCTTACTATTTTGTTGTTCCGATGAGTCAGCCTGCTCCAGTTGCCAATCTTAATTTACCTGTAGCCAATTTACCCCAAAATCTTAACCAGCAGAACTTGAATTCTAATCAGAATTTAAATGCCGGCATAAATGCCAATGCCAACATAAATGCAAATTCTAACGAGAATTTGAATGGCAATACAAATATCAATTCAAATCTTAATACTAATGTTAATTTAAATATCAATTTAAACGTAGCGCCACCTTTGGCTGTAAATTATACAAGCAGTCTGGATTCTGATAATGATGGATTAACTGATGTGGAGGAAGATTTATATGGCACGGATAAAAGGAAGCCAGATACGGATAATGATGGTTTTCTGGATGGTGCAGAATTAGTCAATCTATATGATCCCAAAGCTGCGGGCGGCGCCTTATTGGAAAATTCCGGCTTGATAAACGTTTATACTAACCCTAATTTTAAGTATCAGATATTTTATCCCTCTTCCTGGCTAGCCAGACCAACCGATTCTAGCCTGGCAGAAGTGATTTTTCAATCAGCCACAGGTGAATATATTGAAGTTTTGGCCGAAGATAATCCAGAAAGATTAGATTTAGTGCAGTGGTTTTTAAAGCAATCACCTTTAAGCGATTTGAATCAAATCAAAAGGCAAACCACGAAACAGGGCCTGGATGCTTTAATTAACCCTGACCAATTAACTTTTTATTTGATTGGAAACGCCAGCCCGGATGAGGTTTTTGTCATTACTTACAATATCGGCACCAGAATTCAGGTGAATTTTTTGACTACCTTTAAGATGATGATAAATAGCTTTAACTTATTGCCCCAAGCCGCATTGCCGACAATTAATACCAATTCAAATACCAGCCAAAATCCGTAAGACCCATGCCTAGTTCATTAAATCTAGCATTATGATAATTAATTTTTATGTCCAGACAAAAGTAAAATTGCCTTTTAAACATAGCATTGTAAAACAGATTATCTCCCGCAGCGTAAAAGTACTAAAAGTCAGGTACAATTTTGAAATCACGATTTTGTTAGTCGGTACCAAAAAAATAACTGCTTTAAATAAGAAATTCAGGAATAAAAACAAGATTACTGATGTTTTAAGCTTTAGTCAGCAGGAAGGGAAACAGTTTATTCTTCCTCCTCAGGAAAAGAAATATCTGGGAGACCTTATAATTTGCTATCCCCAGATAAAAAAACAAGCTAAATTTTTTTCTACGAGCATCCAAACGGAGTTTTCTTTAATCCTTATACATGGCTTTTTGCATCTGCTTGGATATAATGATGAGACCCTAAAAGGGGAGAAGGAAATGCAAAAATTACAGGAAAAAATATTAACCCAACTATGATAAAATTAAGGCGCTTATTAAAAAGTTTTAAATATGCCCTGGCCGGCTTGGGCAAGGTCTTTTGGGAAGAACAAAATTTTCGCCTAGATTTGATAATTGCTTTAATTATTATACTCCTGGCTATTTATTTGGAAATTGCAGCCTGGGAGTTTATTATTCTGATCTTAATCATTTCTTTAGTCTTAATTTTGGAAATAATAAACAGTATTATTGAAAGACTGCTTGATTTGTTAAAACCCAGGATTCACCAGTATGTTAAGGATATAAAAGATATGACGGCTGCTGTAGTTTTTGTCGGAGCGCTGGCTTCAGTCTTAATAGGGATTTTAATTTTTTTACCGCCTATTATTAATAAATTTTTTAAATAAATAATTAATTAAAATACAATGCCTCAAGAAGACATTATTGTTGGGCTAGATATTGGTTCAACTTCAATAAAAATAGCGGTTGGGCAAAATACAAGCAACGAAGGCAATCCGCAAAAATTACATATTATTGGCGCGGTTGAACAGGAAGCCGAAGGTATTAATCGTGGAGTTATAACCAGCATTGAAGATGCTGTTAATAGTCTGACTAAAGCTTTAGAAAAAGCGGAAAAATTAATTGGCATGCCGATTGAGCAGGCTTGGGTTAGTATTTCCGGCGGGAATATTACTTCGCAAATTTCTAAGGGGGTAGTCGCTGTTTCCAAAACCGATGGTGAAATCAGGGAAGAAGATATGGAAAGGGCGATTGAAGCTGCGAAGACAGTGACTACGCCGCCTAATTATGAAATAATTCATGTCATCCCGCGAAGCTTTACGGTTGATGGCCAAAGCAATATCAAAGATCCGGCTGGCATGACGGGCGTGCGTTTGGAAGTGGAAACATATATTGTGGAAGGCTTGAGTTCACAAATTAAAAATTTGACTAAGTGCATTTATCAGACAGGCTTGGATATTGAGGATTTAATTTTAGCCCCTTTAGCCACGAGTGAGGCTGTTTTGACTAATAGACAGAAAGAATTGGGTGTAGTGGTGGTTAATATTGGCGGGGCAACAACAGGCATCGCTGTTTTTGAACAAGGCGATCTTTTGAGCACAGCAATCTTGCCGTTAGGTTCAGAACACATAACTTCTGATATTGCTATTGGCTTGAGAACTTCTATTGATGTGGCAGAAAAAATTAAATTAAAATATGGCCAAGCTTCGTCCAAAGGAATGGATAAAAAGGAAGAGTTTGATTTAAATGAATTTGATGAAAATGAAGAAGGCTTGGTTTCCAAAAAATATTTAGCTGAAATTATTGAAGCACGTGTTGAAGAAATTATGGATAAAGTTGATCAGGAACTGAAGCATCTTGAGCGCAGCGGCGCATTGCCAGCTGGTGTTATATTAACAGGTGCAGGCGCAAAACTGCCAAAAATAATTGATGTATGCAAAAAAAATTTACGATTGCCAGCGACTTTAGGATATCCTTATGATATTGTGAGCGTGATTGATAAAGTAAATGATTTGTCCTTTACCACTGCGGCCGGCCTGGTAAAATGGGGCAATCAGATGACCAAAAAACGCAAAGGCATTTCCAAATTTAAGAGTGTGGCAGGTGTGACAAAAAATATAAGGAAGTGGTTTAAAGCTTTGATGCCCTAAAATTCTGGTGAACAAAAAATGTATACAAAACTGTGTAAAACCGGTTTTACTAAATATGGTCAGACTGGTACAATAAGAAATAAGAGATAATAATTACTAAAAAATATGGAAATAAAGCCCGAAATTCAAACATTTGCTAATATTAAAGTAGTCGGCGTAGGCGGCAGTGGCGGCGCAGCTGTTAATCGTATGATCAATTCCAAAATCAAAGGCGTTGAATTTATAACGATTAATACTGATGTTCAGGCTTTGCATTATTCTCAGGCCAATAAGAAATTACATATTGGCAAAACTTTAACCCGTGGCTTGGGCGCAGGCATGGATCCCGAGACTGGGGCAAAAGCAGCTGAAGAAAACCAAAATGACATTAGAGATGTTTTAAAGGGCGCAGATATGGTTTTTTTGACTTGCGGTTTGGGTGGCGGCACTGGCAGTGGGGCAACGCCAGTTATTGCGAGCATAGCCAAAGAATTGGGAGCACTGACAGTTGCTGTAGTTACTAAGCCTTTTTCTTTTGAAGGCGCGCAACGTAAAACAATAGCTGATCAAGCCTGGGGAAAATTAGCTGAAAAAGTTGATACCATTATTACTATTCAAAATGATCGCTTGCTGCAGATTATTGATAAAAAGACTTCATTGCTTGAAGCCTTTTCAATAGTTGATGATGTCTTGCATCAAGCTATCCAAGGCATTTCAGAATTAGTAACAGTGCCTGGTTTAATCAATGTTGACTTTGCCGATGTAAAAGCTATTATGAAAGATCAAGGCACTGCGTTGATGGGCATTGGCCAGGCCAGCGGTGATAACCGTGCAGTGGAAGCTGCGAAGGCAGCTATCTCCAGCCCTTTGCTGGAATTATCTATGGATGGGGCAAATGGCGTCTTATTCATTATTGCCGGCGGTCCTGATCTTAGCATGCACGAAGTTAATGAGGCAGCCAAGATTATTACTGCTTCAGCTGAAAGTGATGCCAAAATTATTTTTGGCGCTATTATTGACGATGATTTGGGAGATCAGATGAAGATTACTGTGATTGCAACCGGCTTTGATTCAAATTCTCCAAAAAACAGGGAGGCTGATATAAAAGTTATAAAACGCGAGGAAATAACCTATAAGCCTAACCAATTTTTGGCTGAAGAAAATGATAAGGAATCAGAGGAAAAAAGTAAAAAGAAAATTAAGGAAGATTATAAAATTTCAGTTTCCAAAAAAGACAATGAAGCAGCTGAAGAAGATTTGGATATTCCAGCCTTCATCAGGAAAAAAATGGGATAAATTCCTAATATTTATAATATAAATAAAAGTCCCTGGTTTATACCGGGGGTTTTTTAGTTTTTTAAATGCAGCCAAAATTTTTAATTTTTAAATTCATCAAATAGTTATCCACACAATATTTTTACGACACCAAGACAAGCCTTGATTTTGGCGGGAAAATATTGATTTAGACAAAAA
Organism: Patescibacteria group bacterium; assembly: GCA_041651155.1. Taxonomy (NCBI): domain Bacteria; species Patescibacteria group bacterium. The sequence goes on from JBAZJU010000004.1 coordinate 38,361, forward strand.
TTTGACAGGCACAACATCTAGTATTAAAATTAATGCAGTAGACACTAAATATTGTAGTAAAAGCAAAATTGCCTTTTGCAAGTGTGCTTTTGCTTCTTTAAAAAAAGCATGAAATGTCCAGTCTGCAATTATAAAGAGACAAAAGTCGTAGATTCCCGCGTGGCTTCTGACGAAATAACCATAAGAAGACGGCGGGAATGCTTAAAATGTGGTTTTCGGTTTAGTACCTATGAACAAGTTGAGCTCTTGGATTTAATGGTCATTAAGCGGGACGGGCACAAAGAAAGCTATTCCCGTGATAAGGTTGAACAAGGCTTGAAAAAAGCTTTTGAAAAAAGGCCAATTTCTGAAGAAGCTTTTAAAATTTTAGTTAATAAAATAGAAAGAAATATTCAGGCTTTGAAGAAAAGCGAGATTACCAGCCAGGAAATCGGGGAAATAATTATTAAGGAATTAAAGAAAAAAGACCCCGTCGCTTATATAAGATTTGCTTCAGTTTATCGGGCGTTTGAAGATTTGCAGACATTTCAAAAAGAAATCAATGCTGTTTTTGGCAAAAAGAAAAATAGGGGGTCAAACTCTGAAAAATTTACACGAAAGAACGTGAAAAATTAAATATTTGCATATTTGTTTATTAGGATTAGTCTGCTGAGCTTGGATGAAAGCAGAATAATAAATTTGTGTTTAAGTTATCAATATAAAAACATGGGAAAGATTACAAAAATTAAAAAGCGCGATGATCGGATTGTAGATTATGATTTAAGCAAAGTTGAATTGGCTATATATAAATCCATGGAGGCGATTGGTGATCCTAATAAGAAAAAGGCGAAAAAGTTAGCTTTGGCAGTAGAAAAGGAATTGAATAAAAAATTTCATGAGCGAACTATTCCGGCAGTTGAAGAAGTGCAGGATTTAGTTGAAGAAATTTTAATTAAAAATAAACAGATTAAAACAGCCAAGGCTTATATTTTATATCGTGAACAGCACGCTCAGATCCGTGATTTGAGGACTTTGATAGATTCTGATGCATTAATGGAAGGCTATTTGGCGCAAAGTGATTGGCGAGTTAAAGAAAACAGCAATATGGCTTATTCCTTGCAAGGCTTGAATAATCATGTTGCTTCGGCTGTTTCAGCCCATTATTGGCTGCACAAAGTTTATCCGCAAGAAGTCAGAGACGCACATTCAAATGCGGATATTCATATTCATGATTTGCAGACTCTGGCAGCTTATTGCTGTGGCTGGGATTTGCGTGATTTATTAATGAAAGGCTTTGGCGGGGTAATGGGGAAGGTTTCTTCTAAGCCAGCTAAGCATTTTAGAACAGCTTTGGGCCAGATCGTGAATTTTTTTTATACCTTACAAGGCGAAACAGCAGGCGCTCAGGCTTTTTCCAGCTTTGATACGTATTTAGCGCCTTTTATTGCTTTTGATAATTTAACTTACGGCGAAGTGAAGCAATGCATACAGGAATTTTTATTTAATATGAATGTGCCAACACGCGTTGGCTTTCAAACGCCCTTTACCAATATAACGATGGATTTGATTATTCCAGACATGATGAAAGACGAGCCTGTCGTGATTGGCGGTAAATTCCAGGATAAGACTTATAAGGAATTTGCCAAAGAAATGGATATGATTAATATTGCTTTTACGGAAGTTATGACTGCAGGAGATGCGAGCGGGCGTGTTTTTACTTTTCCAATCCCGACTTATAATATTACCAAGAATTTTAGCTGGGATAATGAAGTAGTTGATAAAATCATGGAAATGACAGCGAAATATGGCATCCCATATTTTTCCAATTTTATTAATAGCGATATGAAACCAGAAGATGCGCGTTCTATGTGCTGCCGTTTGCGCTTGGATAACAGGGAATTAAGAAAAAGAGGCGGCGGACTTTTTGCGGCTAATCCTTTGACCGGCTCAATTGGCGTAGTGACTATTAATTTGCCGAGATTAGGCTATACTTCAAAAGATAAAGGTGAATTTATGGAAAAATTAGAGCGGATGATGAATATTGCTAAAACTAGTTTAGATATGAAGCGCAAGGTAGTAGAGAAATTTACTGACGATGGCCTGTATCCGTATTCCCGTTATTATCTGCAGGATATTAAAAGTAAATTCGGCGAATACTGGAAAAATCATTTTAATACCATTGGCATTAATGGGATGAATGAAGCGGCTTTAAATTTGCTTGGCAAAGATATTACCACCGAAGAAGGCCATAAGTTTGCAGAAGAAGTTTTGGATTTTATGCGGGAAAAATTAATGGATTACCAAAATGAAACCAATAGTTTGTATAATTTAGAAGCTACGCCTGGAGAAGGTATCACTTATCGCTTTGCCAAAATTGATAAACAGAAATATCCGGATATTATTGCAGCCAATGAAAAATCTTATCGTGAAAGCGGGGCAGATCCTTATTACACTAATTCTTCGCATTTGCCGGTTGATTATACTGATGACATTTTTGAAGCGCTTGATTTGCAGGATGGCCTGCAAACGCGCTATACTGGAGGTACAGTGTTACATGGCTTTATTGGCGAGAAATTACCAACCATTGAAGCAACTAAAAAATTGGTGAAAAAGATTGCAGAAAATTACCATTTGCCGTATTATACAATTACACCTACATTTTCTGTCTGTCCGGTTCATGGTTATATTGCAGGTGAGCATTATTTTTGTCCAAAATGCGACGCGGAAATAGGTTATGTGGAAAAAGTTGGCAGTATCCATTCAGCGAGCTAATAAAAATATTTAAATAAGTTTGTCTATTTTTAACAAATAGGCAAAACTGGGGAATTATTATGAATACAAAAATGCAACGCACACCCTGTGAGGTGTATTCCCGAGTAGTCGGCTATATTCGCCCTGTCAATCAGTGGAACAAGGGGAAAAGAGCAGAATTTGCAGACAGAAAAGAATATAACAAGCAGCTAGCCGGGTAATGGTTCCTTAAAGGAGGACAGTCTAGTTCTTTAAAGATAAAAACCAGTCCGCGCAGAAATTTTGGGTACAGTTAACCCATAAAAGCGTCAGATAATTTGGCACTCTTATGAGTTAACTGTATTCTCCTTGCAGAGACTGGTTTTTTTAATTAAAATGAAACTACGAATAAGGATACCCGGCTAATTTACAAACCTTCGTTCCGCATGGCGGGACTACGGTTTGCAAAGGCAAATTCAATACAAATATTACAAATTAGTTTTTAGTAGTTTTGTAAATTATAAATTGGACAAATATTAGTATAATTAGTATTAAATTAGTAAATTAGTATCTATGTTAAAGATCGGCGGTTTGCAAAAAATAACTTTAATTGATTATCCTGGCCATTTAGCAGCTACGATTTTTTTAGCTGGCTGTAATTTTCATTGCGGTTTTTGCCATAACCCTGGTTTGGTAGAAATTAAACCCGGCCGAGAGTTTATTTCTGCCCAAGAAATTTTAGATTATTTATGCAAAAGAAAAGGGATTTTGGAAGCTGTCTGCATTAGTGGCGGTGAACCCTTAATCCAGCCGGATTTAAAGGATTTTTTAGCTCAAATTAAGTCTTTGGGTTATTTAATTAAACTGGACACCAATGGGTTTAACCCCGCTTTCTTAAAAGAATTACTAGCCCAGAATTTAATAGATTATATTGCCATGGATATTAAAGCTTCGCTTGCTAAATATGGGGAGATTACAAATGTAAAATCTGATTTTAAAAATATAGAAGAAAGCATCAAGATAATTTTGGCAGGGAACTTGCCATATGAATTTAGAACAACTGTTTTGCCAAAATTTCATGACCCAAAGGAGATGGCAAAAATCGGGCAAATGATTACTGGCGCAAAAAATTACTATTTGCAAAATTTTAGAAATTTTAAAACTCTGGATCCCTCTTTTGCGCAAGAGCAGGCTTTTACCGAGGCTGAATTGCAAAAATTAAGAGAAATAGCCTTAAAATACGTTAAAAATTGTGAAATCAGGAATTAGATTTAAGATATTTGAGATGAATTAAAATGACGATTTTAGAAAAAAAGATTTTATCTTTAGTTAACAAAATCCCCAAGGGGAAAGTAACAACTTATGGCCTTTTAGCGTTAAAAATAGGTAATAGCCGTTTAGCGCGTGTTGTAGGAAATGCTGTACATAAAAATTTAAATATAATCGTGGTTCCTTGCCATCGGGTAGTCAAAAGTGATGGCCAGATCGGCAATTATCGCCTGGGTATTGCCAAAAAGACAGAATTGTTGCAAAATGAGGGTATAAAAATAAAGGCAGGTAAAATTTTAAATTTTACTGATGTCCTTTATAATTTTAATTAAATTTAAAGTTTAGTTAAAATCTGTCCAGGTTTTGACTATTAAAAGGAACTATATGAAAAAATGTAAAAAATGCGGGGCGCCTTTGGAAGGTTTTCTTTATAATACCATTGGCAAATTAATGGGCATTAAGCCATCTGCTTCAGATCCAGAAACATGTAATAAATGCGCTGAAGATAAGACTGAAGAAGCGCCAAAGGCAGAAGAAAAAACTCCAGAAGTTGCCACTCCAGCTGAACCAATAGAAACTCAAGCAGAAGAAAAAGAAGATACTTCACTTTAAAAATTTTTATTTAAAAAATTAAGGGACAGGAAAAATTTATTTTTCCTGTCTTTAATTGGGTAAAATTATGTTTGCACAAAATAATAGTCAGGAGAAAATTTTTTCTAAAAATTTAATAGTTTTGGTTTTGATTTTTAGTTTGATTTTTGGCGGTTTAGCCGGAGCAGGCACAACTTTTTTAATTTTAAATAATTCAGGCAAGGCGGGTATTTTAAATATTCAATCCCAAGAGCAGAATAATTCTAATTTGACTAATAATGCAGGCACCTCCGGCATTGACTTAGAAGCGGCAACTATCAGCGCAGTTAAAAAAACTCAACCTTCAGTTGTCAGTATAATTATTTCCAAAGAAGTCAGCGCTGTGCAGACTCCCAATTTTAATGATTTTTTCCAGCTTGGTTTTCCTTTTCAATTTAATTTTGGCGAACCTGCCCAGCCTGCTCCTTCTCAAGATCAAAAGCCGCAAAAGCAGGAGATTGGCGGTGGTTCTGGTTTTATTGTTTCCAATGATGGCTTAATCATTACCAACAAACACGTGGTGGCAGATGATGCCGCAAGTTATACTGTTTTAACCAATGATGGCAAAAAATATGAGGCTAAAGTTTTAGCCAAAGATCCAACAAATGATTTGGCGGTCATAAAAATAGAGGCCAAAGATTTAACCCCATTAACTTTAGGCGATTCTGATAATATTGAAGTTGGCCAAACAGTGATTGCGATTGGCAATGCCCTGGGAGAATATAGAAATACTGTTACCAGAGGTGTAATTAGTGGGATTAACAGGACAGTCCAGGCTGGCGGCCAGGGATTTACAGAAACTCTGGAAGAAGCGATCCAGACTGATGCAGCTATTAATCCGGGCAATTCAGGCGGTCCGCTTTTAAATTTAAAAGGCGAGGTCATTGGCATGAATACCGCAATTTCCCAATCAGGCCAATTAGTTGGCTTTGCCATACCGATCAATGAAGCCAAACAAGACATAGAGAGCGTGCAAAAAACTGGCAAAATTGTCAGGCCATATTTGGGTGTGCGTTATGTTCTTATCAATAAAGAAATTGTTGAGGCTAATAAATTATCAGTTGATTATGGCGCTTTAATTTCCCGAGGCCAGACAGCAGATGAACTGGCTGTGGTGCCTGGTTCTCCGGCTGATAAAGCGGGCTTGGTTGAAAATGATATTATTTTGGAAATAAATGGCCAGAAAATTGATGAGAGCCATTCATTGGCCAGACTTTTGGCAAAATATGCGCCGGGCGATGAAGTTGAACTTAAGATTTCACACAAAGGGGAAGAAAAGACTGTTAAGGTTAAATTGGAGGAAAGGAAGGATTGATAAATTGTTAAACTGTTAAATGATTAAATTATTAAACTGATAAATTGTTGAATTGTAAAAAGAACAGTCTCGCAATATGGGGCTGTTTTTTTGTATAATATTAGCCACAAATGGGCCTTAATACTTGACTGAATTATATAAATATGCTATAATAACAAATCTAGTAAATTAACAAGTAATAAGCTCAAAAATAGGAGGATTTGGATGAGAAAATTTGAATTAGCCGATCTGGGCGGGTGCTTCCGCGAGGAAGTAGAACAAAATGGTGTTTTTGGAAAGATAATTTCTAGGCATCTCTGCGAAGTCCCCATCATTGATGGGGTATATGCCGATGAAAGATGCAAGGAACCGATTGCTCGTTTGGACGGATGCGTCGAAGATTTGCTTTCAGCCGCTGATCCAGATCTGGATGAGATTTGGACACTGGTAAAGCGTGAGCAAAAGGCCAGGTCTGACGCCATGAATCGGGAGCTTTCCGTATGGGATGCTCAAGCAGAGGCGGACTTTGACCGAGAGGGTGAGATGGAAGAACCAGACGAGCTGAGTTTTACAATCAGCGGGCGATATTTCGCCAACCTTGAAAAGCTCGATGAATTCATCGGAATCTCGGCCGATCTGCATTGGCCGAGTGATACCTGGTGTCCTGAGGAAATGAAGGAACCTGATCCCCAGGAACAATTTCCATTGCCAAAACGTCCCAAGCAGATATATGAGGAGGGGACGCCTCCGAGATTCATGGGTTCCTCTAGGCGGAATTGCGGGCGAAAGCCACGCGGCATTCAAAATTGCCGGGTGAAAATTCGCAGAGCCCGTCATGAGAAGAGGAATGAATTTCGATCTTTGGCAGAGGAAGAAATTATCGAGCAGGAATGCCAAATAGAAGAGGATTATGCTGCGGCTCTGGACTTTGCCCAGCATGGTCAAGTCTGACACTCATAACTTTACGTGCGGCGCATTGATAATCAATGTGCCGCTTTTCTTTTTAATTTAGCTCTTTTCAAAGGAGCTTTTTTTTGTTAGAATTAAGGTAAGTTTGAAAGTTATAAAGTTTATAAAGTATAAAGAAAATATTATGAAATTTGAACGATTTGAGGATATTATTGCTTGGCAAAAAAGTAAAGAATTAGTCATTTCTGCCTATGCTTGTTTTAAAGAATGCATAGATTATAGTTTTAGGAATCAAATACAAAGAGCTGTTATTTCAATTATGAATAATATTGCCGAAGGATTTGAGAGAAAAACAAACAAGGAATTTATAAGATTTTTATATATGGCCAAGGGTTCGTGCGGAGAAGCAAGATCAATGTTATATTTAGCTTTAGAATTAAAATATATTTCAAGAGAAGATTTTGAAAAAAATTATAATATGGCATTAGAAATTTCAAAAATATTATCAGGATTAATAAAATCTTTATAAACTTTCTACTTTATAACTTTTTACTAAATCATGAAAGAAGGAGAATTGATCGTAAAACTTAAAGATTTGCAGCAAAAAATAAAAGAAGCCTGGGGCTTTCTTGGCATTGAGGAAAAAATGCAGGAAATTGAAAAATTAGAAGCCATGATGGGCAAGCCTAGCTTTTGGCTGGAGCAAGATAAGGCCAAAGCGATTAGCCAGAAAGCCAGTGATTTAAAAAAAGAAACAGAAACCTGGCAGAAACTTAAAAAGGAAATTGAGGAAGCTTTAGAATTGGCAAAAATGGATGAGAAAGATCAGTCATTAAGCTTAAGGGAGGAAATTGAAAAAAAGTATCTGGAATTGGAAAAAGAATTTGCTGAATTAGAATTTTTCCTTTTATTTAGAGAGCCACATGACAAAAGCAATGCGATTTTGGCAATCCATGCGGGCACTGGCGGAGTTGATGCCATGGATTGGGCAGGAATGCTAATGCGCATGTATTTGCGCTATTGCGACAAAAAAGGCTTTAAAACAGAAATTTTAGATCAAAATTCTGGGTCAGAAGCTGGTATAAAAAGCGTAGTTATTGAAGTGACGGGAAATTATGCTTATGGCAATTTAAAATCAGAAAATGGCGTGCATCGTCTGGTGCGCATTTCACCTTTTGACGCAGAAAAAATGCGCCATACTTCTTTTGCCTTGGTTGAAGTTATTCCGGAAATTGACGAAGAGCTTGATTTGGAAATTAAGCCAGAAGATTTAAGAATTGATACATATCGCGCGTCAGGCCATGGCGGGCAAAATGTGCAGAAAACTGAAACAGCAGTACGGGTAACTCATTTGCCGACAAAAATTGTAGTTGCTTGCCAAAGCGAGCGTTCACAAGCCCAAAATAAAGAGCGCTGTTTAAAAATTTTAAAATCAAAATTGCAAAAGCTGGAAGAAACAAAAATTGAAGCAGAAAAAAAACAGCTGCGCGGCGAATTTACAGAAGCTGTCTGGGGCAATCAGATTCGCTCTTATGTCTTGCAGCCATATCATCTGGTTAAAGACCATCGCACTGATTTTGAAAAAGCTGACGTAGATGCGGTTTTGGACGGAAATTTGGAAGGATTTGTGGAGGCATATTTAAAGCAAAAATAATTATGGAAGGAAAAAGTAAAATTTTAGTCACGGGTGGCGCCGGTTTTATCGGTTCGCATTTAACCGATATATTAATCTCCGAAGGCTGCCGGGTTTATATTATTGATAATCTTTCAACAGGACAAAGGCAGAATATTCATCCTGGAGCAAATTTTTTCAAATTTGATATTCAAGATAAAAAAGTTGAAGATTTGTTTAAAGACATAGGTTTTGATTACGTCTTTCATACAGCCGCTCAAGTGAATTTGCGCAAATCAGTTGATAATCCTGTTTTTGACGCCAAGACAAATATTCTAGGCACTTTGAATATTTTAGAAAACTGCCGCAAATACGGGATTGAAAAAATTATTTTTTCTTCAACTGGCGGAGCAATTTATGGCGAAGCAAAAATTGTTCCTACCCCGGAAACTTATGAAGCTAAACCTGTTAGTCCCTATGGCGTAGCCAAATTGACAATTGAAAATTATTTGTATTACTATCGTCGTGTATTTAATCTGAATTATACTATTTTGCGTTATGCCAATGTTTACGGGCCACGGCAGAATAGTTTAGCCGAAGCTGGAGTAGTTTCAATTTTTATTAATAAAATTTTACAAGATGAACAGCCGATTATTAATGGCGATGGTCTGCAAACGCGTGATTATGTTTATGTTGACGACGTAGTTAGAGCCAATTTGCTGGCAATGACTGTAAAAGATATTGGAATTTATAATGTGGCTACTGGCCAGCAAAACACCGTTAATCAGATTCTCAAATTAGTCGCAGCCGGTTTTTTTGATAAGAAAGTTGAAGAAAAGCATGGGCCGGCCATGCTGGGAGAACAGCGCATAAGCTGTTTGGCGATTGATAAAATTAATAAATATTTAAATTGGCAGCCCAAAATCAGCTTAGATCAGGGTATAAAATTAACAGTTGAGTGGTTTAAACAAAATTATGATAGACAATAAAGTTTGGATAATTATTCCAGCCCACAATGAACAAGAAAATATTTTTGGTGTAATTAAAAGCGTTCAAGAATTAACGCCCAATATTGTAATTGTAAATGATGCCTCAACCGACAGGACAGGGGATATTGTTAAGGCTTTAAATTGCTATATGTTAGAACACATGGTAAATCGCGGCCAAGGCGCGGCTTTGCAGACCGGCACGGAGTTTGCTCTAGCCAATGGCGCTGAGATAATTGTGCATTTTGACGCTGACGGCCAGATGCAGGCCAAGGATATTTACCGCATCATTAATCCAATTTTAGACAGGCAGGCTGAGATTGTATTTGGCACGCGTTTTTTAGGAAAAAAATCAAAAATGCCCTGGACAAAAAAATATTTCATACTAAAACCGGCCATAATTTTCAACTGGTTTTTTACGGGAATTAAATTAAGCGATGCGCACAATGGCTTTCGCGCGCTTTCCAGAAAAGCAGCTGAAACGATTAAAATTACTCAGGATAACATGGCTCATGCCACGGAAATTTTAGATCAGGTCAGAGCGCATGATTTAAATTACACTGAAGTGCCGGTAGAAATTGTTTACAATCAGTATGGTCAGAAATTTACTAGTGGTTTTAAAATTATCCGTGATTTAATTTTTGCGAAAATATTTGGAAAATGAAAATTAATTTTTTAATTTCAAACTTAAATAAAAAATTTAATCCTTAATTATCTAGTTTCTAATTTCTTATTTCAAACCCATGATTATTCAGATATTTTTAATCCTCTTTATAATTTACGTGGTGATTAAAGTCGCGCTTCGGTACCGCGATAAAATAATTTCTCTGCAGGAATTTGTGCTCTGGACGATTTTTTGGTTTTTGGTCGGTTTTGTGGTAATTTTGCCTGATACAACTTCAATGGTGGCCAATATAGTCGGTGTCGGACGCGGTGTGGATTTAGTGACTTACATTTCCATCCTTATTCTTTTTTATCTAGTCTTCAGGATATTGGTGCGAATGGATAAAATTGATAAAGATGTGACTAAGATTGTGCGCAAAATCGCCTTGGGATCCAAAGATGAGGAAGATGAGCAATCTTAGAAAAACAAAAATCAAAATCCAAAAAACAAAACAATTTCAAAATTCAAAAGACAAAATAAATTCTAAATTCAAATGACAAATGACCTGCCTTCGCCAAGGCTACGGCAGGCAGGCAAATAATGAATATTAAAATTATTTAGGCATGACAATAAATGAAATTAAATATCTTTTAGAACAATATGGAATTAGACCGAGCAAAAGCAAGGGGCAAAATTTTTTAATCAATAAAGAGATCTTAAAAAAAATTGTTGCAGCAGCTGATTTGAAAAATGATGATAATGTCTTGGAAATTGGCCCGGGTCTGGGAATTTTAACTGAAGATTTAATCAAAAATTCAAAAAAAGTTTTAAGTGTAGAATTAGACAAGCGTCTAATCTTTTTTTTAAAGCAAAAATTTGCTCATCAGAAAAATTTGGAAATTTTTGAAGGTGATATTTTGAGGATTAAAAACAGCCAAATAGCAAACCTGCTTGATTGCCAAAAGGCTGGTTACAAAGTAGTGGCGAATTTGCCCTATAATATCACAAAACCGGTTTTGCGAAAATTTTTAACTTATGAGCCGAGGCCAAAACTAATGGTTGTTCTGGTGCAAAAAGAGGTAGCCCAAAAAATCACAGCCAAGCCAGGGGAGATGAGCCTTTTAAGCTTATCAGTGCAACTTTATGGCCAGCCAGAAATAATTGGCTATGTTGGCAAGGAAAATTTTTATCCCCAGCCAAAGGTAGATAGTGCGATTTTAAAAATTGTGTTTTGGCCGCAAAATTTGGCGCCGGAAATAAGCCAAATTTTAGACAAAAACATGCAATTTGCAGCCAATAAGTTCTGGCAAATGGTAAAATTTGGCTTTAGTTCGCCAAGAAAACAGTTGCAGAATAATTTATCAGCCGGTTTTAAGATACCTAAAGATGAAGTCATTTTGAGGTTAAAAACAGCTAAGTTAAGTGCAAAAATCAGGGCTCAAGACCTGGCTTTGAGTGATTGGCTCAACCTTTATCAGAAATTTGTAGTTTAAAGAAGCTTTTTGTGTTATAATTATATTCAGAGATCTGAGAGAAAGGCCCAGGAAGTTTTAAAATTTAAAAGATAAATATAATGGCCTTTGGTAAAGAAAAAATTAAAGAATTTCTTGAGGGAAAAACTGAAAAAATAAGTGAAAAAATTGAAAAGACTCCCATTGACAAGTTCTTCCTGTTTTTTTTGATTTTAATTACAATTTCAGCCCTAGTTTTGGGTTACCTGCAGTTTAAGAAAAATCTGGAGTCGCCTTTAGCAGACAGTTATTTAAGGGAAAAAAGAGGCCAGCTAAGGGACCAGTATGGTTTGCTTAATTTAATTAATGGCAATGAAAATACCAACCAAAATTTAAGCCAGGCAGATATTGATAAATTAAAAAGCCAGGATAGTGATTTGGACGGCCTGAATGATTATGAAGAAATATATATTTACCATACCAATGCTTATAACGAAGACACTGATGGAGATGGCCTTAGCGATAAGCAGGAAGTTTTAAATAACACTGATCCTAATTGCGCCCAAGGCCAGGATTGCACTGCCTTACAAACAGCAGGCACTGTTACTTCTGCAGGGGATAATATAAATACAAATCAAGACTCGTCTGCCAGCCAGCCAGATTTAGCAAGCCTGGATCAGAATGCAATTTTAAATTTGGAAACCCAGCTTTTATCAGGCGAAATTACTTTGCAGGATTTGGGCATTGATGACCCTGAATTGCAAAATACTTTTGATCAGATTAGAAACGGGCAAGCCACTGATTTGAGCCAACTGCAGCCAGAGGAAAAGAGCGCGGCAATTGAGACTTTAAAAAATTTAACTCCGCAGCAAATCAGAGATGAATTGATCAAGCAAGGAATGTCTGAGGCTGATTTGGATAAAATAGATGATCAGACTTTGCAAAAAGTATTTTTGGACACAATAGGCAAATATTAAAAATTTTAAATAGAAAAATAAAAAGCCTTTTGACCATGCAAAAGACAAAAAAAACAAAATTGCGTAAAGTAATAATCGGGTTTATTGCCGTATTTTTTGTTGTAAATAGTTTCAGCGCAATATTGATTTTTAATGTTGAACAGGCAAGCGCTCAAGATAAGGCGGGGTCTGAAGTGGGAGTGACAGCAGGCATACCGGTTACAAATCAGGCATATGCAATAGAAAGATTTTTGGGCAGTGTAACTGATGAACTAAAAGCAGTGTTTTTCAAAAATATTTTAGGCAATTTGCTTAATAAAATCGCTTCCCAGACAGCTACTTGGATTGCCACAGGCGCCAAAGGCAAAGGCCCATACTGGATTACCAATCTAAAGCAATTTACCACTGATTATGCTCAAGGCGCGATCACTGATATGGTCGTTGAATCCATTAAGAATGTGACGGGCATAAATATCTGCGAATTTGATCCGCGCATGGCTATTGATTTAGCCCTGCAAATTCCCATGTTCCCGGAATATAAAGGTTATCAGCCTAATTGCGATTACACAAAATTAAAAAATCATTGGGATGAAATCGGCAAGTCAAATTTGCTGACTTTTAATTATAGCATTACTGCCGGCGGAGAATTTCAGAAAAATTCAGCTCAGCTTTCCAATTCAGTAAGCGTTGACAGGACTTTGTTGGTCTGGGATAAATCATTACTGCAATATCTTTTAAAACTGTCTCCTTGTGAGCCAAGCGGCATTGGCGAAATTACCTGCGTTGCTCCTGGAATGACTGAGAATCCAGAACAATATATTAAGTCCCAATTGCAGCAAATAGCTGATGCTTTGGATACTTTAACTGGCAAATTAGCTTCTGATGTTGAGCTGATGACTAAAAATGCCCAATTAAATACGCCTGTGCAATTATATGTCGGTTCTTTTATTATCCAGCCGGAAAGAATAAATGACATTAAAGATGCCTGGAATAAAGAAATGGATATATGGGTGACCAAGGCTAATAAAATTAATGATCAATTCAGCAAATGCCAGAATAAAACCAGGGAGCAGCTTTTAGCTGATCCTAATTGCGTTTCTGTCTTGATTGAATTAGGGTTTGGAGCTTTAGATGTGCCTGGTGCGCAGTCATCTGTGCTTGTGCCAGATCCTGCGGCACAAACCGAATGCCAAATAATTGCTGGTTGTATGAAAGCTGATGATTGCGCAAATATCCCTGCTTGCACAGGCGGTGATCCAATATGCCCGCCAGAATGTACTCAAGCAGATTGCAAAGAAACGCCAAAGCCATTGGGATGTATAAGGACTCAAAATTGCCAGGATTGCCTGGATAATATTGACGATTGCAGTAAGGTTCCTGCACGATGCAAAATAAGCGGATCTCAGGCTGTTAATACTTTCCAGAGCGAAGTAACAGCCAAAACAACTTATGTCGCGGCCACAGCCACTTCTTTGATTAGCGGTTTTAATTATTTGAAAACTCAGATGAATGACAATCTCAACCCTGCCAATTTTGAAGGCGGGGCAGCTTACAGCGCTAAATTAGCCCAGGGACTTTTTGATCCTCAGGCCAACCAGTTTAATACCTATAAAACTTTATATGAGCAAATGGCCAAGGAAGGTTTAGGGACATTTGCCGAAAAGCAATTGCAGGCTACGGTTAATCAAGGCTGGAAAAATGCAGAGGACAAAATTTCCGGTTATATTAATACGCCGGCAGAACTTTTAAAAGCCAAGGCAGTTGAGGATTTGACCAAAAATGATACTTCATTAACCTATACCAAAAGCATAATCGCTGATTCTTTGGGTGTATTTTTAAAAACTTTGTGGAATAAATATATGCAAAAGCTTTTGAGTTCGCTTTCAAATTCCCACCAAGAACAAAACACCCAGCAATCTTTGGCAGCTCTTTCCGGAACGTCTGTGACTGCGCCCCAATCATCAAGCGATCAATATACGCAAAGGATTATAAGCGCCCAGGGAGTGGAAAATTATATTACCAAATTAGCCCAGCAGTTTACAGTTAATTTTTCATTTAAAGATGTGGATCTTTTAAGCGCCTTCCAGACAAATTTAAGCGGCGAAGTTAATCCGGATCTTTATAATAATGTCATTGATCAGAATTTAGCCCAGGCTATCAATGATAAATTAACCATCAAAGAGGCTCTGGCTCAAAATAAATTAATCGGCACATATACATTTTCCTGGAATGAAAAAGCAGATTTGGGGACATATAACTTAGCTAATCTGAAGAAATTAAGAAAAGCGCGCGTTATCCCTCTGGGTTTGGAATTAGCCGCTGAATTAGTCAGGGATTGCAATTATCGCCAAGATTTGGGGGCTGATTATGCGCAATATAAAGATTTAGATTTTGATGATACGAATTTTTCCAATGCTTCATTGCAGGGCTATAGCAATACAGCAGATCCTTTAAAATACCAAAGGTTAAGAAATTGTTTATTTAAGCCTTTGACAGAAAGTACTTCAGATGCGGCTGCGGTCAGGAATTATAACAGTAAACGATTAAATGAATCAGTTAAGGCAACTTTGGCTGAGGTGGTCTCTGGGTTTGATAAGTCTGGGACAGGCGCTTGCGGCGGCAATGATTTAGATGAAGAGGAGTCTCCTTTCTGCAATTTAGTCAATCCCAACTGGGTTTTAAAATTGCCAGTGACTAAATGTTCCCTGCCGACTGAGGCTGAGCCATATGGTGAGATATTGCAATCAAATAATGATGTCTCACGCTATTCCCATTGTCCGGATTTTGCCAGCTGTTTGCAGGACGATGGCAAAGGCGGCTGTGTCGGTGAAAATTATGGCTTCTGCGTGAAGGAAAAAAACGTCTGGCAATTCAATGTCAATACTTGCCCGGCTGACTTTAATAGCTGTCAGACTTTTAAAACAGATAAGTCAGATAACGCCAGCCTGGTTTCATATTTAAAAAATACCTTAAGCGGCAGTGATGTTTGCAGTGCGGCCAATGCCGGTTGCACTTCGTATTTAACTAAAACAGATCAGGCCAGCGCCTGGAAAGATCCATTTGTAATTTATAAAAACAGACAGGACTGTGAAACGGCTGGTTTTGGCTGGTTAGCTGAGCAAAATGTTTGCGATCCGTCTAGGATCTATCTGAATAGAAATGTTAATAGCTGCGTAGTAGCTGATGAAGGCTGCCATGAATTTATGTATTACCGCAATCCGACGAATAATTTACTGCCTGATTCCAGTTTTGAATTCGCCCAGGATAATACTTTTCCGGCTCATTGGGATTTACTCCTGCAAAGCGAGGTTAGCCAGGATATTTGTACTAATTTGAATGACCCAGCGAAAAATGTAGGCTGTCAAAGAGAAGGCAATTGCGGATATATCAAAACTTGTTTGAATTATAATTATAAGGATAAAGCTTTGTGCTCAGAAAATAACGGGCAGTGGTTTCCTGGCGGGTTTTGCAGTGATGGCTCAAGCCCTGATCAAGCTGCTTGCGCTGCTAATTCTGGCCAGTGGTTATATTGCGTTGGTGGCATCAAGGCCAATGCTGAAAAAAATGATTGTGCCAATAATGCCGGCCAGTTCAGGGAGTATTGTTTAACCAGTTTATTAAAATATAATCTTTGCTCAAATCCTCAATATGATAACCAAGCTGCCTGCACAAGTCAGAATGGCACCTGGCATGAAGAATGCCAAAAAGGAGGCCAGGTCGTTACTAATTTGCTGAGACAAGATGACTGCGAAGATCCAAATAACGGCGGAACCTGGGTGAGTTTTTGCCAAGGCGCGCAATTATATAATTCCACTAAAGCGCAGTGTCAAAAACTTTTAGGCGCCTGGCAAGGCGAAGGGCCTTTTACAAGTTTGGGCAGCGTTTCTAAAAATGGCAATGATACCGAGCAAGGCCTGGGCAAATTGCAGATTAATATCGGCAGCCTGACAGCTGGCCAGGAATTAAGATTAATTTACAAAAATAGCTTTAGCGATACTAGTAAAGTCTTAACCAAAGCAGGTGATGTGTATACCGCTTCAGTTTACATTAAATCCGATCAGGCTTTAAGTTCTCCGATAATATTTAGCTTAATCGGCGGTCAAGGTGAAAGCGAAATTAGCAGTAATAGTATAACCGTTGGGCAATCATATGAGCAGGTTAGCAGTACGCTAATTACTTCCAGTCCGGGCAATGATTTAGAGTTGCGTATAAATTTACCAGCGGAACAAACCGGCGCAAATATCTTTATTGATACTGCTTCCTTGATAATGAATTCACTGGATCAGGTTCGCAGTTATGATTTTGTCCAGTCTTACCAGGATTATGACCTGAATAGCAAGGTTTATTATAAAAAACCTGCAGAAAATTTATCTTGCCATGGTTACGGGCCGAATGATCCTCCTCCAAAATTAGAATCAAACGGCTGTTCTGATAATGGCCAAACTTATTGTGAAAATACATGCAACGGCTATTGGGATGGAACCAATATTTATTCCACTGCCAAGTTCTGCTATCAGTACGCGCCAGACAATCCTTCATGCAGTAATTTTATGAAAATGTGCGAGCCAGAAGAAGTCGGCTGCCAAATGTATACGCCTGTAAATGGCGATCCGTCTATCCCAGGCGTGGTTAGTTTGACTGACTATTGTCCGGCTGAATGCGTTGGCTTCCAAACATATAAGCAAGATCCGACATTGTATGAGCCAGAACCCGATCCTTTATTTAATAATTTTATTTCCGAAACTGCAACAAGTTGTACTTTGGATGAAGTCGGTTGTTCGCAATTTACAAACTTAGACTCTGTAGCTCAAGGCGGAGAGGGCATTGAATATTATTCTTACATCAGGCAGTGTATTAAGCCAAATCTAGGTTTGGGCGAAAAGACCTTTTTCACCTGGCAAAGCTCAGCCAGCGGGCCGCCTCAATTAGTAAAATACCAATACCAAAGCGATAAAATAACAGGTGCGCCGAAAACCATTGATAATTCCGGCGATTGCACAATATCATTGGGCGCAGAAGATTTTAATTGCATTAAATTTTTTGACAGCGCAGGCATAGAATATTACCGCGATAATCGAAAAACTATTACAGTGGCTGATGATTGCCATCCCTACAGAAAGACAGAATCTACACAGGCTAATTGTGTGGCAACCAATGGACGCTGGCAAGCCGACATTAATGCCTGCCTTTATGATGCGATCCCAAGTGAAGGCTTAGCTTGCAGCGCAGCCTCTAATAATTGCCGGGCTTATGTGGGTAATCGCGGCAATAATGTATATTTCCAGATTTATGATACTTTTGAAAATGGCCAGATATCAGATTGGTTTACCGGAACTGACGGGACTGGTACAGAAGGTTTGTTGCCCTCAAGCGAATCTTTAGTTCTGGGCGGACATTCATTGTCTGTTGCAAATTCAGTCAGGGAAATTCATAAATCTGTGAGTCTGGCCAAAGGCAATTTATACACTTTGTCTTTTTGGGCGAAAACTGACAATTCCGCCGGCAATAATATAGGTGTAAAATTTAATGCGGGTCAGGCTAAATCTTTTGCCGCGGTTGATGATAAAAAAGTTGCTTTAACAACTAATTGGAAAAATTATAATTTAGGCCCGATTCTAATTGACTGGGATCCAAGCGGCAATGACAGTTTAAATTTTAGCGGCTTAAACAGCAAAATTTATCTGGACAATATAGTTTTGAAAGTCGTTAAAGATAATGTTTATGTGGTCAAAAATAGTTGGAATACGCCTGATTCTTGCAACCAAAATTTCTTTGGGGCAAAGGCAGCTTCTGATGAAATTCCGCCAATGCTTGGTTGCCAGGCTTATACTGATACTTTAGGCCAAACGCATAATCTCAAATCATTCACCAGCTTATGCCGTTCAAGCGCGGTCGGTTGCCAGCTGCTGATAGATACGCAAAATTCAACAAGTCCAAATCAGCAGATATTTAATGGTGATAATGCTTCTTATCTTGATGATTATACTGTTTCCCAAGATCAATTGGCTGCCTATATTCTGAATGATAGTAATCGTTGCACTGCTGAAAATAAAGGCTGCCAAAAATTAGGCTTGCCAAGCTATGGAACGACAGGTGACCCGACATTTTCGGATAAATATCTGAAAAACGATCCCAACCTTTATGTTAACGCGCCAAACTCCATCATGTGCAGTGAAGAATCATTGGGTTGCAGTGAATTAATCAATGAGTCAGGAACTCCTGAATATTATAAAATAGACCAGACAAAACTCTGTGAATTCAAAACAGGTTTAGTGGCTGGAGTGAGTGTTGACGGCTGGTTTAAAAAAGGCAGTGCAACTTTGGGTTGCGGTTCTCTGCCGTATGACCAGGCTAATTGTCCAGTTGGTGCAGGCGTTTGGAGCGAGAAATACAACCAGTGCGTGATTGTTTTAAATGATGTAACCAGCCAGGATATCTGCGTAGCTGGCAAGGGCGAATGGCTGGGCAGCAAATGTCTGGCTAATCCTTTTACAATTTATAAAATAGCTGAAGCCAATAAATATAATGGCTATGTTGGAATTTGTGAAAATAAATGGAATGGCTGTACCCAGTTTACAGATGTTAATCCAAATTTTGTCGCTAATAATAGTTTTGAAACAACAAGCGAAGGCGCGCTTTTGTCCTGGAATTCAGCAGCATCTGAGAGCTTGGGAATTTACAGGGTAGTTAGCGACAGAGTCCAGGAAGGCAATAATGCTTTGCAATTAATAAAACGAACAGAGCAAAATGCAAGCGGAGATACTTACGGGTTTGGCCAAACCATTTATCGTTTAGAAAAAGGCAAAACTTATAAAGTTTCTTTTTATTATCGTGTGCCAGCTGAGGCCAGCGGACGTGGCGAGAGCTGTCTGAGTCCGAGCGCTGCTTTTTCTTTTAATTCCTCAGACGGTATCTGTTCCAACCCTAATCATTTGACCAAAGAAACATGCACAGCCACAGAAACATGGAAAGCTGCGCCGCAAACTGCGGTAAATTATTATAACGCAGAAGGCGACTGGAAAAAAGTAGAAGTTTTGTATTCTGTGCCTCTGGGGATTTGTTCCACTCCTGGCAGACTGACTCAGGCAGATTGTCTGGCAGGCGGCGGCAGCTGGCAAGACCTTAAGCAGCTGCAGGATTATAAATTGGTTTTATACGCGCCAGCTAATGCAAATTGTCCGGATTCTTATGTTTTATATGATCAGGTTGAGGTTAAAGATTATCAGGAAGACAGCTATTATGTCATTGATCAAGGAGATAATCTTGATCGCTCCAGCTGCAATAGCATCAATTGGGATTCAGGTTGCGTGCAATTTTTGAATTCAAATACTAATTCTTACGAAATAATTCAGGTTGCCAACGACCGCAATTGCGAGGAATGGGCAGTTTGCACCAGTCATTGTTCTGACACCGTGTCTGCCACAGAAGCGGACTGCAAAGCTAATGGACAAACCTGGAATGCTAGTCTCTGCACTGCCACGAATTTGTGCACTCAAGGAACAACAGATAACTGTACGGCCTATGCGCCTAAAAAAGATAATGTGCGCTATGGTTTAGACAGCGCGCCATTGGATGTAAAAAGAATAAGCGATTTTACAAACCAACAAGGCTATATTTACCGTTATGGCGCGGGTCCTTTGAGCCAGCTGACAGAGTGGCGGGCAGGTGACTATTCCGGCTATACAATTCCTGACCGTTTGCCGATTGAAGAGGAAATTAGTTTAGCGCCTGATCAGCAATTTAAGACATTCCAGCCGGTTAATGATCTGGGAACCAATACTGATGATAGGCGCTATACTGAAGCGATTTGCAAAATTTTTCCCAGCGCTGACTCGCCAGTGCCTTATGTTTTATCCCAGCAGCCGGGCTATGAAAATTTGAAGAGTTTATACAGTCAGACTTATGGTGAAAAATCCATGTCTTTTGAAGTGCTGCAAAG
Organism: Patescibacteria group bacterium; assembly: GCA_041651155.1. NCBI lineage: Bacteria > Patescibacteria group bacterium. The sequence goes on from JBAZJU010000004.1 coordinate 58,720, forward strand.
TAATTTGAATAAAATCGGCACAGGCTGTTTTTATGCCAAGGCAGAAGGCTCTGGCGTAACTACTTATGTGCCGCGCCTCCTGAACCCAGCCGCTGTCTGCACCTCGCCTTTAGATTTGCAAGGGAAAGTTTGCGAGATTAATGCGAATAATTGTAAAACCAGCTTTGGCGGGATTGAAACAGATGCCTGCAGTAATATTGAAAAAGTCACTGAGTTTAACGGCCTGGAAGGCATGTGTTTGGAATTTGACACTTTAAATCCGCTTTTTAGCACGATTTATAAAGATTTATATAAATCACTTGATGAATCAGAAAATTTAACCGGGTCTGATTATCAGCCTTATGCGTGTTTAACATATTATCCGTTTTTGACTGATACCTGCCCGTTTCACGATGCAAATAATTGCGCTGCTGATCCCGGCTGCAATTGGACTGAGCCTTCAGGCCCTTGTATCCATAAATAAAAAAATAAATGTTGGCTAAAATAAAAAATTTTTTTCTGCACAATAAGACTGCCCAAATATATTTATTAAATGTGGGGCTGGTTGTTTTTATTTTGTTAATTGTTTTTTATCCGTTAACTGTCCATGCAGATATACTAAGCGGTATTGTTAGCAATGCTTTTAATTCCGGCATTTCTATTATTATATTTATCCTGAATGCTTTTATTAAATTGTTCGGCTCGCTTTTAACAGTGGTCATGGGCGTTTTGACCTGGATTGCCCAGTATAATAAATTTATTGATAATCCATACGTCAATGAGGGCTGGGTGATTTTGCGCGATTTGGTCAATATGTTTTTTGTTTTAGGCCTGCTTTTTATTGCTTTTGTGACTGTTTTGGGCATTGAAAAACAGCCCTGGAATAAGCTTTTAGCCAGGCTTTTGATCATGGCGATCATGGTTAATTTTAGCAAGACCATTTGCGGCTTAATCATTGATTTTTTTCAGGTTTTAATGCTGACGTTTGTTAATGCTTTTAAAGATATAACTTCAGGTAATATTGAAAAAGCTTTAGGTATGGAAAATTGGTTTAAAATTCTTCCAACTGCTACTGGTGCCCAAGGAGAAATTACAGGAGGTACAGACTGGAGGCAGGGTTTAACAGCAGTGGCCGGCAGTTTATTAGGTCTGATTTATGTGATGGTTGCGTTTATTGTTGTCCTTATTTTTTGTGTGGTTTTGGCTTTTAGAATGGTTGCTTTGTGGATTTTGGTAGTTTTTTCACCTTTGGCATTTTTTGCCTGGGCCTTTGAAGGCGCTGCTGGCAAGGTTGGCAAATTTGCCAATGAATGGTGGGATCAATTTTTCAATTATTGCGTGGTGGGACCTTGCATTGCTTTTTTCTTATGGATCTCTCTAATTACCATGGCGAAATTAAATTATGATCAGATGAATACATCTGTCACGGCAGCTGATCGGGCAAAGATAAATGCTGATATAGGAGCTGGTTCCAGCATGGATCAAGTTTTATCAGTTTTAATCGGCATTATAATGCTGGTTTCTGGCTTAACAATGTGTTCAAAATACGCTGGCGCAGCAGCCGGAGTCATGACCAAAGGCGCTAATTTTATCAAAGATCAGACAGCAGGCAGGCTGGAGCGGGCGGCAACTAGAGTTGGACGCGAAACTGCTGGAGTAGTTGGTGCGCCATTCAGAGCAGCTGGCGCAATGGCTAAATTGCCTTTTAAGGCTTTAAAGCCATTTGCCACCGGGGCGGCTGAAGGTGCAAAGGAAAGATTGCAGAGAGGTCCTTTTTCAAGACTTTTAACAAAAGAAGGTCGCGCTCAAACAGCTGAAGCTATGAGAGAAAGAGGCAGAGCTCTTGTTCCAGGCGTCGGTCGTTTGGGTATTAGAGAAATGCGTGCTAAACAAGCGGAAGATTTTAAAAAAATCAGAAAGGATATAAATTGGGAAAATCCAGATCAAATTAGAAAAATACAAGAAGCAGCCATAGAAAGAGATCCAAAAACCAGTAAAATTACCAGAGTAGAAAATAAAGACAGGCGTTTTTGGGAATCAACTTATACAGCTTTGGCTGATGCCGGCAAATTAAAATACAGTGATATTGAAGACATGAAAAGTTTACCTTTTTACCAAGAAATGCAAACGGAGTCAGGCGATAGAGGCAGACAAGTCTTTTTAGAAGATATGGAAAAAAGATATGAAAAGAAGACTCAAATTAAAAAAGCTTTTTCCTCCTTGATTTATAATGCCGATACTAATGAATACGATGATATTGAGGATTTAGAAGAAAGAAGCGACACTGCCAAAAGCAGAGCCAAAACAGCTGGTCGTGATTTAAGCGGCATTGATTTTAATAAAATAAGACGCAAAAAAGACGATGGGACATATGAATTTGATGTTAATAGTGATGAGTACAAAAATTTGGCCAAAAATGACCCTGATAATTTAGCATATTTACAAAATCTTCAAGCACAAGGAACCGGAACCAAATCGGATTTTTATGCTTTAGCCAGATCAACGGAAATTAGGGAGAAAAAATTCAATGAGATTAGAAAAGCAGCCGCTACTGCTTCAGAACCCAATCTTAATGAAGCAGGGAAACAGGCTAATTTAGGCGATATTATTCAAAATCCGCCCGATTATGCAGTGGCAGAAATTGACGGCTTTACAGACCAAATACCCAGAATTGGCAAACTTGATAAAATTGCCCGGGATAATGTCAATGCCAAGGCCAGATTTTTAATGGGAGATAATCGTGAGCGGGCGGCTTTAATTGAAGCCAATAAAAATCTTTTTGATAAATCTTTGCATCGTCAGGAAAATGAAACAGAAAATGAGCATGCAACGCGGTTAGGGGGCATGTCGCAAATTAAAAAAATTGATGATATTAAAGGTAAAATGAAAGAGGAACAGCTTGAAAAATTTCAGAATTTAATCATTGAATCAAGCTCACAATTTAATGCCATCGGCCAGAAATTACCAGGGGGAGAAGGCCAATCAAGCGCTAACCTGGATTCCATAATACGCCAAAAGAGAGTGCAAAGTGGTGTCACAGCTGGCCTTAAAGCATTTATACCGAATGTTAATGATTTGGAATTTGTTGATGCCCAGGCAGCGCAAATGTTAGCTCAAACAGCAGACTTCCCAAGAGAAGACAGGATAAACAAAATTTCAATTCGCTTGGCGGTTAGAAAAAACCTGCCAGAAGAAAATAGGAATAAAATTGCAGAATATTTGATTGACAATGAAGTTATTGTTAGAACTCGCGAGAAAAAAGAGGAAGCTGTGAAAGAAAAAGTAAAAGTAAATATCAAGACAACCATTGATGAAGTGAAAAAGCAGGTGCAAAGCAGAGTAATTGATCAGGGTAAAATAGAATTTGCCATTGATAATATTATTTTCAGGATAAATAAAGAAATTACAGAAGGCGCTTTGCCAGAGGAAACTTTTAAGCCCGAGTTATTAAAGCAAGAGTTATCAAAGCTGGTAGAGATGTTGGGTAAATTTGAAAGTAAAGAAGAGGCAACTTCAGCAGTCAAAAAAGTTGAAGACGCTGTTGAGGCCTTGGGTTATAAAGTTAAAACTCAAAAAGGGAAAAAGAAATAATTTTCAAATAAAGATATGCCGGAAAGAAATTATAAAATAGAAAATTTAGGGAATTTTCAAGACATATTTTTTCAGGTATTAAAAAAAAATAATGTGGAAGCCGAAACTGAAAAGATTTTTGATTTTTTAGTCCAAACAATTTTAGGCAGGTTTAACGTTTTGCAGTTGAGCAATTCATTTGAAAGTGATTTGAATCTTGATTTTGAAACCGCCAATAGTTTGGCATATGATTTAAAAATTAAGATTTTGGATAAAAAATCTGATCTGGACGAGGTAAAAAACAAGTTGCAAGGCAAAACCTGGCAAAAATATTCTCCGCTGGCCATTGCTGATGAGTTTTTGGCTAAATTAAATTATTCGCTAAAGGATGAAAATAAGAAAAAAAGATATTACGAAGCGATTTTGAGCTGGCTAAAGGAAGTGCGCGATCTGCCTGAACTGAAAGATATTTTGACCCGTTCAGAAAAAATTGGCGGCATAGGCATGAGTGAAGAAGTTTTTAATCGACTTTATGATTTGCTTGTTGCTAAAAAAGAGGAAATCAGAAAAGAAAAGGTTGATTTGATCAAAATAATTGCGGATTATGAGTTAGGACAGAAAAAAGAAACTGTGGCTATGCCAAGTGGAATTAAGGAAGAAGAGATAGATGTTTCGGCCAGACCAAAACAAATTTCCATTGTTAAAGAAAATCCAACCGGGGGTGATGTTACCATTGACCATTTACTAAAGGAAAAAGGGGTGCCCTTTGAGGAATTAGCGCAAAAGGAAGAGATAAAGAGGCAGCTTGGCGAAATAGCAAAAATTGCTTCCAAGCCGGAAGCCCCCTTAGTTGAAGAGATTAAGGCGAATGAAGAATTCATAGAAAGCCGAAAAGAAATTGAACCGCCAGCCCAAACAAATTACCAGCTCAGGCAGCCAGTTATACATCCAGAAATGCCGATACCTTCAGAGCTTAAAACCGAATTTAAGCAGCCGATGGTTAAAAACACTGACAACGAGATCAGGCCGAAATTAGATGACGTGAAATTTACCCCTCAATTATACGGGCCCGTTGATGAATTAGGAGCCTTTAAAATTGAGGATCTGCGCCGCTTATCTAAAGATCCGCAGGTCGCAGTCCAGAAAATAAAATCCAAAATTGAACTTTTAGAAGACGATTCGCTTGTTAAGAGAAATGAAGGCCTCAAGGCCTTAAAAAACAGTCCGCTTTATAAAGCTTATGCTGAAATTATGAACACAGCAATTAAAGAAGGCAAATCATTTGCTCAAGTCATAGCAGCGAAGCCAATTATGACTCTGGCCGAGTTTAAAGCAGTAATGGATTTAAATAAAAGTCTAAAGTATTGAAGCCTATAGGCTATTTTGTGGAATTAAAATTACCTTCGGCGTATTTGAAATCCGCCGAAGCAAAAGAAGGTTATCTAATAGATTTATTTTTGTAACATTCCGCGTAGGCGGATAAAAATTTATGGCTGATGAAGTACAGGAGACGCAATCATTATCGCATTTTTTAGTGCCGCAATTCATTGATATAGAATCAAAAATTATCGGGCCAATCACCACCAGGCAATTTCTGATTATGATGGTTGCCGGCATGCTGGATTTTATTTTTTATAAGATATTTTATTTTAATACATTTTTAGCCGTGGGGATCATAGTTTCAGGCATTTTTGGCGTAGTTGCTTTTGTAAAAATTAATGGCATGCCTTTTCACTTTTTTTCCCTGAATGTAATTCAGACATTAAAAAAATCCAAACTAAGGCTGTGGTCAAAAGAAGCAATTACGGCTCTGCCGCCGGTTGAAAAGGCAGAGGTTAAAAAAGAATTTATAGCCAAGCCTGCTTTGGTCAGTTCCAGGCTGTCCAGCTTATCTTTAGTGGTCAATACAGGCGGCGCTTATCGGGAAGAAGAATAATTATAATTAACCGCAGATTTTATTCACAGATAACACAGATTTGTGAATAGTATCAGTGTAAATCTGTGATAATTAATCTGTGTTTAAGATATCAAATCAAATCTATGGCAAAATCATCAACCCAAAAATATCTGGATATTGCGGAAATAAGGGAAGATACGGTTATTTTAAAAGACGGCACCTTACGCTCGGTAATTTTGTGTTCCAGCATTAATTTTGCTTTAAAATCAGAAGAAGAACAAAATGCTTTGATTTTTGGCTACATAGAGTTTTTAAATTCTTTAGATCATCCTATGCAGATTGTTATCCAGTCAAGAAAACTGGAAGTTGATAATTATCTTAGAAGACTTAGAGAGGCGCAGAGAGTGCAAACTAATGAATTATTAAAAATACAAATAGCCAGCTATATTGATTATATTCAAGAGCTGATTGAAATTGGTGAAATAATGACCAAGAAGTTTTTTATTATCATCCCTTATAATCCCTTAGGTGATAAAACCAAAAGCTTTTGGTCCAGATTGAGTGAGGTTTTTAGCGCCAGCCGGTCTATTAAAATAAAAAAGGAAAAGTTTTTGGGATATAAAGAAGCTTTAAACCTGCGCTTGGCTAATGTCCAAACCAATCTGAAAGGCATGGGTCTTGATTCAGCGGTTTTGGATACGCAGAGTTTAATAGAACTTTATTATAGCGTGTATAACCCAAAAACAAGCCAAAACCAAAAATTACGGGATATCAGCCAGCTTGGGATTGAACGCTAAATTATATTTTTTAAAATAAATTTTTTTATGGCCATACCAATTACACCAGAGACACAAACAGAGCTGAGACCAGCGCCTGCTCAGCTTTCAAAAAAAGAACAGCAAGCAGCGATTAAAGCCGAAGCAATTACCCTGGAAGAAGAAAGGCTTTTTCGCCAAGGTTTGATAGAGATTAAAGATTTGATTGCGCCGGCGGCTTTGGAAGTAAAACCGACTTATATGCTTTTGGGTGATCTTTTTGTCAGAACACTTTTTGTTTTAAATTATCCGCGTTATATCTCTGTAGGCTGGTTTACGCCGATTATCAACCTGAGCAAAACCTTGGATGTCGCCATGTTTTTTTATCCTGTCAGGTCAGATATTATTCTGAAGCAATTAAAAAAGAGAGTGGGAAATCTGGAGGCACAGCTCATGTCGGATATTGAAAAAGGCGCGCCTCGCGATCCAATTTTGGAAACAGCTTTGCGTGATATTGAAAAATTACGGGACGATCTGACTCAGGGCACTGAAAAATTTTTCCAATTTGCCCTGTATGCCACGCTTTATGCCAATACCTTGGAAGAATTAGATGAATTAACAGCAGAAATTGAAGCGATTTTGGGAGGCAAGCTGATTTATAGCAAACGAGTTTTTTACCAATCAGAACAAGGCTTTAATTCAACCTTGCCTTTGGCTGAGGATGAATTAATGGTCTCATTTAATATGAATACTTCGCCCGTTGCCTCTTCATTCCCCTTTATTTCTTCAGAATTAACTTCAGACGACGGAATTTTATACGGCATCAACCGGCATAATAACAGCTTAATACTTTTTGACAGATTTTCTTTGCAGAATGCTAATTTTGTGGTGTTTGCGACTTCGGGCGCAGGTAAAAGTTATACCATCAAGCTGGAAGTTTTGCGCAGCCTGATGTTGGGCGTTGACATAATAATTATTGATCCTGAAAGAGAATACCTGCATCTGGCAGAGGCAGTTGGCGGCACTTATGTGGATATTTCTTTAGCCTCAAAAAATAAAATTAATCCATTTGACTTGCCCAGAGCAATTGGCGATGCAAGTACTGAAGATATTATCCGCAGCGCGGTTATTACCTTGAAAGGCTTATTGCGCTTGATGCTGGGGAATTTGACTGTGGAGGAGGATTCTATTTTAGATCGGGCTTTGATTGAAACTTATGCAAGCAAAGATATAACCCCGCAGTCAGATTTGTCTGTCGCCGAAGCGCCAGTGATGCAGGATTTGCAGAGTATTTTGGAAGGCATGGAGGGTGCAAAAACATTAAGTCTGAGATTAAAAAAATATACTGATGGCACATTTGCGGGCTTGTTTAACCAGCCAACCAATGTGGATATGCATAATCAGCTTGTGGTTTTTAGCGTCCGAGATTTGGAAGACGAACTCAGGCCGATTGCAATTTATAGCATTATAAATTATATCTGGAATGTGGTGCGTTCAGAAATTAAAAAAAGGGTATTAGTTATTGATGAAGCCTGGTGGCTGATGACTCATGAGGATTCAGCAAAATTTATTTATGCCTTGGTTAAGCGCTGCCGCAAGTATTATCTCGGCGTGACTACGATTACGCAGGACGTGAATGACTTTTTAAATAATCCGTATGGCAAGGCCATTGTGACAAACTCAGCTCTGCAGCTGCTTTTAAAACAATCGCCTGCAGCTATTGATACGATTCAGGATATATTTTTGTTGACTCAGGGTGAAAAGTATTTGCTGATGGAAGGCGGCGTAGGCGAGGGCATCTTTTTTGCAGGCAATAAGCATGCGGCCATCAAAGTAGTCGCCTCATACAATGAAGACCAGCTAATAACCAGCGATCCCAAGCAGCTTTTAGAAATAGAAGCGGCTAAGCGAGAATTTGAAGAACAGACAAAAACTCCAGAGGCAGGATCCAAAAAACAATTAGTCCCGCCCAGAAAAAGAGAAGGCAGTTTTGAGGAGATGACAATTTAAAACTATTTTAAAAAAATAAATAAATTCATTATGGCAATCAGAGATGAATTAACAAAAAGAAAAAAAGTAATCTGGCTTATTATTATTTTATTATTAATTTTAATTATTGGCGCGATAGTCTATCTGCTGTTGATTTATTTTAAAGTGCCTATTTTAAATAATAATACCAGCCCTAATCTTAACCAGGTTCCAGTCCAGCCCGGGGCTGCGCAGCCTATTTTTAATACTCCAAATACCGGAGTGACAGCGGAAATCCAGGAATTAAATAACACTGTTCCAGTTAATACGGACCAGCAAAATGTCATATTTATTGCTTCTTCATTTGCAGAAAGATTCGGCACATATTCAAATCAGGGTAATTATAAAAATTTTGATGAATTGGGCTCTCTGATTACGGCCAGCATGCAAACTTGGCTCACTCAGTATAAAGCGCAATTAGAAAAAGAAAATCCAGATATTAGTAGCTATTATGCTCTGGAAACAAAAGCTATTTCAACTCAGGTCAGAAGTTTAAACTCAACAACTGGCCAGGGAGAAATTCTGGTTAAAACTCAAAGGCAGGAATTTAAAAATTCTACCTCCAATCCTCGCGTATTTTATCAGGATATACTTTTAAAATTAGTAAATGTTAATAATGTCTGGAAAGTAAACGGAGCATATTGGCAATAGCCTGGATATTGGAAATAAGAAATACGAAATTAGGATTATGGAATTTAAAAAAATTAAGAATTTTATCCTGGATTTATTTTTTCCTAAAGAATGTTTTGGCTGCGGGGAGGAAGGCTTATATTTATGCCATCAATGTTTGGGGAAAATTGATTTAAATAAAAGATATTATTGCGCCTTGTGCAAAGCTGAAAGCCGGCAATCGCTTATCTGTCCGAATTGCAGGACAGGCAGTTCACTTTTAGCTGTCTGGGTGGCAACAGATTATAATAACAAAATTTTACAGGATCTAATCCATCATTTAAAATATAATTATCTGGAAGAATTGGCAGAAGATTTAGCTAATTTAGCCATCAGCTATTTGGAGACAAATAATATTTTAAATACATTTGAGCTGAATCAAGCTAATACAATAATTGTGCCGGTACCTTTGCACAAAAAGCGTTTTTTAAGCCGAGGCTTTAATCAGAGTGAATTATTAACAAAAAAAATAGGCAATTATTTCCGGTTTTCTAATAAGGGATTAATTACTAGAAATATAAATACGCCCAGTCAGATTAATTTGAAGAGAATTGACAGGCAGGCTAATGTAAGAGACGTTTTTTCTTTAATAACTATAAAAGATTGTGATAAAAATAAAAAAATCATCCTAATTGATGATGTAATTACCACAGGGAGTACATTAAATGAGTGCGCAAAAATTTTAAGCGAGCATGGCTTTAAAGAAATTTACGGTTTAGTAATTGCCCAGAGAGAAGATTAATAAGGAAATCACTATTAAGCTATTAAGCGGATCAAAATCCGCCGAAGCCCGACTCAGAAAATTTTTATTTAAAGCCTTCCCTCTAAAACTATAGAGGGCGAAGGCGGAGCCCAGATGCAAGTTTGTGTATTTCATCGGTAAAGCCGTATAAATAATATTGATAAATATTTTACGGTTGAATTATAAATTACACAGACTTGCATCTGGGCGGAGAGGGTAGGATTCGAACCCACGGCCCCGTAAACGGGGCTCCGGTTTTCAAGACCGGTGCATTCGACCGCTCTGCCACCTCTCCATATTTTATAACTATAACAAATAACTATATTATCGCCCAGCTACAAGTTTATGTGAAGGACGGAGACCCGATAAAAGTTTATGAATTTTGTTGTTCAAATCCGTTAAATAACCATTTATTATTAAATCAGTTGCAGATATTTATTCACAGACTTTTATCGGGTCGGAGAGGGAGGGATTCGAACCCTCGCGCCGGGAAAACCCCGACCTACAGGTTTAGCAAACCCGCCCCTTCAGCCTCTTGGGTACCTCTCCAAAAGCGCTTTGCTTTCTCTTATCTTAGCAGAAAAAAATAAGAGTGTCAAAAGTTTATTACCTGAATATAATCCCTTAAATCTTAAATTATTTTAGACAAAAAATATGGCAGCTGAAATATCCAATGATAATAATGAATTACAACCGCAAGATAATGATTTTGGCGAGGTTTTATTCCAGTGGACAATTCCAGAATATATTGCCCACGAACGAAGCTTAATTTGGTATTTAATAATGATAGGTTTGGCTTTGATTTTGATTATTTATAGCATTTTTACAGCTAATTTCCTATTCGCCCTGATTATTATTGTGGCGATTTTTATTGTCTTTTTAAAAAGCTATTCTCAGCCTAAAGAATTAACATTTCAAATTACTGATCAAGGCCTGATTTTGGGCACACAATTTTTCCCATATAGCAGAATAAATAAATTCTACATTATTTACAAACCGCCAACAGTAAAAAAGATATTTTTTGATTTAAAGGGATTATCGCCAGACTTGTCGGTTTGGCTGGATGAAATGAATCCACTAGAGGTCAGAGAAACGCTTTTAGAATTTTTGCAGGAAGATTTGGAAAAAGAACGCCAGACTATTGATGATATTCTGGATACCCTTTTAAAGTTGTAAATTTTATGAAAATAGTTTATACTTTTTAAGGAGATATTCGTATCTCCTTATTAGTTTAAGTCCTCGGATAGATGTAAGTTTATGTAAAATTTAAAATTAATGTCCCCGACCAGATAAAAGTTCGTGTATAAATTTTAATAATTGAGTCCTCGGACAGATAAAAGCTTATGTGTTAGCACGTTAAACCAATTACATTCTTCGTACACCAATAAAGGTTATTTCGACAAATACACAAGCTTTTATCTGTCCTCGTAGTTTCCACCTTCGCCCCGCGTTGCGGGGCTACGGTGGACGGGCAATGGATTTTATATTTTAAATTAAGTCCTCGTAGTTCAATGGATAGAACGCAAGATTGCGGATCTTGTGATCTAGGTTCGATTCCTAGCGGGGGCACAGGTTCTCAGCCAAAGGCCTGGCCTTGGCCAAGACAGGCTGATTCGCCTCTGGCGGAGATTCCTAGCGGGGCACAATTATAATTAAAAATTCAAAGTGCGAAATTCAAAATTAAGGTTAATTTAAAATGTATTCTTTGGAAACGCCAATTGAAGAGTTAACTCGAGTTGGGAAAGCGACGGCCGGCAGATTAAATCGGTTAGGGCTAAAGACAGTGAATGATCTATTGTACTATTGGCCGTTTCGCTATGAGGATTTTAGCCGCCTTATCGCTATCAAAGATTTACAGCCCAACCAGATAGTGACAATTAAGGGCAAAATTGTTTTAATTGAAAACAGGAAAAGCCACAGGAAAAGAATGACCATAACAGAAGCTTTAATTGAGGATGAGACAGGTTCAATTAAAGTTGTCTGGTTCAACCAGCCTTATTTAATAAAAAATTTAAGAGCAGGCGAGGAAGTTTTTATTGCCGGCACGACTGAAATAAAAAACATGTCATTGCAGTTTACTTCGCCGGCTTATGAAAAAATTTCTGATCGAGCGAGTATAAATACTGCAAAAATTGTCCCTGTTTATCCTTTAACCAGTAATTTAACTCAAAAACAATTGCGTTTTTTAATTAGTCTAATTTTAAATTCCACTAAGTTAATTACAGATTGGCTGCCAAATGAAATTAAAGAAAAATATAAATTGTTGAGTTTAAACTTAGCTTTAAACGAAATACATTTTCCTAAAAATTTGGAAACAATGGAACAGGCTCGTTATCGCCTTAAATTTGACGAGCTTTTTTTAATTGCCTTGCAAACCCAGCTTTTAAGGAAATTTTTAACACAAAATCCTGCTCCGGCCATTAAATTCCATGAGGCTAAAATTAAAAGTTTTGTAGATTCTTTGCCTTATGAATTAACAAATGATCAGAGAAAGGCTGCCTGGCAGATCATGATTGATTTAGCCAAAACCAAACCAATGAATCGTCTTTTGGAAGGCGATGTTGGTTCGGGCAAGACCGTTGTTTCTGCACTGGCAATATTAGATACTGTCTTGAATGGTTATCAGGCTGTTTTAATGGCGCCGACAGAAATTTTAGCCAGGCAGCATTTTAATTCTCTAAGCAAATTTTTTCATAATTTTGCTATTAAAATAGCGCTCTTGACCCACAGTGAAAAGCTGGTAAATAATGATGAAAATTTAGAAAAAAACGAAGTCTTAAAAAAAATTAAAAATGGAGAAATAGATTTGATTATTGGTACGCATGCCCTGATCCAAGACTCAGTTGCCTATAAAAAAATCGGGCTGATTGTAGTTGATGAGCAGCATCGTTTTGGCGTAGAACAGAGGAAAAAATTAAAAGATAAAAATAAAAATAAAAAATTGCCGCATTTTCTGTCAATGACTGCCACTCCTATCCCAAGATCACTAGCCTTAATTTTATACGGTGACTTAGACTTATCAATGATTAAAGAAATGCCCAAGGGCAGGAAAAAGATTATTACCAAGATAATTGCTGAAAAAGAGCGGTCAAACGCTTATCAGTTTATCAAAGAGGAAATAGCTGCCCGCCGCCAGGTTTTTGTCATTTGTCCGCTGATAGATCCTTCGGATAAATTGGGAGTCAAATCAGTAACTGAAGAATTTAAAAAGCTTGATAAAGTAATTTTTCCTGATTTAAAAATTGGTTTGCTGCACGGCAAATTAAAAGCTAATGAAAAAGAAGAAATAATGAGAGAATTTAAAGACAATAAAATAAAAATTTTGGTTTCCACTTCTGTGATAGAGGTTGGGATTGATATTCCCAATGCCACGATAATGATGATTGAAGGCGCTGATCGTTTTGGCTTAGCACAGCTGCATCAGTTTCGTGGCAGGGTTGGCAGGGGAGAACATCAGTCATCTTGTTTCCTGTTTACGGAAAATAATTCTCCCAAAACTCGGGAAAGACTGTCTGCCCTAACTCAATCAAATGACGGGTTCGCCTTAGCAGAATATGATCTTAAATTCCGCGGGCCTGGCGAAGTTTATGGTACGAGGCAATCAGGCCTGCCTGATATGCGGCTGGCAACTTTAAATGATTTAGACTTGATAGATCTGACGAAAAAAGTGGCTCAGGAATTTTTAGAAAAAAATAATTTAGATAATCATTCTTTGCTTAAGCTCAAATTGGAAGAAGGGAAAATGATGAATCATTTGGAATAGATTATAAATCAAAAATAAAACCGAAGAGGCGATTGGCCAATCGCCTCTTCGGTTTTTTAAGGCAACTATTTTTTAGAGATAAATTCACTATTTTTTAAATAGTACCGCCACAACTTATCTTTGTATTTGCCTGCGTAATCAACGCCAATTCTTTTGGCGCTTTTTATCTGAGAAGAATTGGTTTTAAGAGGATTTTCAGCTAAAAATAGTTTTTTGCTATTAATTAAATTTTCGCCATTTAATTTTTTATCAATTTTCAGCGCGCGACAGAGTTTGCCTGGGCCGTTGGTTAAAGAATTCTGAATTCTGAATTCCGAATTATTAAATTTGGTTTTTATTTTGTAGTTCAGGGCGGCCTGTTTAAATCCAGAAATTGGTTGTATAGCGCGGATTAAGATCGCGGCCGGGAATTCCTTGGCTTCAGTCACTATATTAAAGCAGTAATACATGCCATAAATTAAATATATGTAAGCAGTTCCGGCTGGTCCAAACATTATTTTGGTACGTTCTGTTTTGCCGCGTGAAGCATGTGAGGCAAGATCTTTGGACCCGTAATATGCTTCAGTTTCCACAATTTTACCAATTAAAATTTTTGAACCAATTTTCCTGACAATAAATTTGCCAAGGAGCGACTTGGCAAGTTTAAAAGTGTTTTGGTGATAAAATTTTGCTGGCAAGCGTTTTAATTTTGACATACCAAATAGGGTAATAAGAGGTTCGGCCTCCAATTTGGAGGCCGAACCTCTTAACAAATCGCGCCTGTGTATAATGGTTAAAGTATTTTTTTTATAGCTTCTTCCAGGCTTTTAACCATTGTTACTTTTTTATCTGTTTTAAAAACAGGCGTAATAATATTTTTAAAATTCATTTTTTGCGCTTCTTCAATTCTTTTTTCCATTTGAGAAACTGGCCGAATTTCCCCGCCTAACCCGACTTCGCCAATTATTAAAGTATCAGGTTTAATAATTTTGTCTTTAAATGAGGAAATAATTGCCAGACAAACTGCCAAATCAGCGCCAGTTTCAATAATTTTAAGTCCGCCTGTAACATTCAGATGCACGTCTTGGTTGACCAAGGGAATATTGGCTCTTTTGATTAAGACCGCAATTAACATCTGCAAGCGATTCAAATCAAAACCCGAGGTTTTTCTTTGCGGATAGCCAAACAGGGTTTTACTGGATAATGCTTGAACTTCAATTAAAAATGGCCTGACGCCTTCCATAATGCAGGTTAGACTAGAGCCAGAAATTGATTCCTGGTTATGAGGCAAAAAAAGTTCAGAAGGATTTTTTACTTCCAAAAGTCCAGTGCCAGTCATGCTAAAGACGCCGAGTTCATTTGTTGAACCAAAGCGATTTTTAGCGCAGCGCAAGAGCCGAAAATCATTCTGGCTGGAACCTTCCAAATACATAACAGCATCAACCAGATGTTCTAATGATTTTGGGCCGGCAACCAGGCCGTCTTTGGTTACATGGCCAATGATTAAAATTGGGATATTGAATTTTTTAGCAATTTCCAAAAGTTTTACAGTACAAATTCGTACCTGGTTAATTGAACCGGCTTCTGAGGGCAGTTCCGTGGAATATAAAGTTTGAATGGAGTCAATAATTAACAGACTGGGTTTTTCTTCAATGGCAAAAGCCACAATTTTTTCCATGTTATTTTCACCCAGGAATTTTAAATTTGAAAAATCAAGATTCAAGCGATCAATTCTCATTTTAATCTGAGAGGCTGATTCCTCGCCTGAGACATATAAAATAGGGGACTTAATTTTATCGCAAATCTGCAAGACCAGAGTTGATTTGCCAATGCCTGGTTCGCCGCCGAGTAAAATTAAGGAGCCGACAACAATCCCGCCGCCTAGTACCCGGTCAAATTCAGAGACCTGAGTTTGCAATCGGGCTTGGCTCGGCGGCGGCGTTTTTTGAAAATCAATCAGCTGGTTTTTATCAACTTTGGTTATTGTAGATTGGAGATTTGAGATTGGGGATGAGATTTCTTCACTTACAGTGCCCCAAGAGCCACAAGTAGTACAACGCCCAGTCCACTTGGGGAATTGGGCGCCACACTTTGAGCAGGTGAAGATGGTTTGAGGTTGTTTGGGCATAACGGGCTTTCATTGATCGGACGCTTTAGTAGTGTCCGATGGCTATCTTCGACACTAAAGTGTCAAAGAGAGGAGGTGATATCTTTATCTTAACAAATTCCCTTAAAAAAGAAAAACGTCCTATAGCTGGACGTTTTTTTCTCTAATATGTAAAAAGATTTTATAAAATTTGCGGAAAGGGCTCCATTGATAAGATTTTTTTAACATCTTCATCAGTAATTATTTTACGCTCTTTTAAAATGTCAACGAGAGCGCGTACTTTAGTATCTTCTTTACGCATGAGCACTGTTAGGTCGCCCCGCAAGTCAGCTAGTTTATCATCAAGATAATCTTTAGTGACCATTGTAGCTTCAATTTTATTAAGTCGCGACTCAACGCCGTCAAACCTTTTTTCAGTTTGATTAGCAAAATCATTTATTGACTCTAATATTTCTTGATTTGATACTTCTTTATTCATAGAAATTAAACTTATTTATAGTTTAATTATATATTGTAGGCACAATGGTGTCAAACAGCCGGATAGCGCTCAGTCCACTTAGGAAATTGGGCGCCGCACTTTGAGCAGGTGAAGATGGTTTGAGGTTGTTTGGACATAAAGGAAAAAGAATAAGAGTGGTTTTCCCTCTGATTTTTTAATTTGCTTCGCATTCTGCTTTATCAGCACATTTGCTAGCTCCAAAAAGAGCGCCAATGCAACAATTAGATTGGCAAGCATATCTTGATAGAGGCCACGCTCCGCTTTCATAATCATTAACTACCCAGCCAAAGCATGCCGTACCATTCGGGGCTTTTGGCGTGCAGACTCCTGCCCCTGTGCAGCCATTGCCATCAGAAGCGATGCCAGAAAGAAAGTTATGGCAGGCACAAAATAATCCGGAAACACAATTAAGATTACTTGTGCAGACGGCACCTTTTTGGCCTTGGAAATCTTTTGGTGCGCATAAGGCTAAAGTGCCGCCAGAACAGTTTCCGCTTAAACATACTGCATTTGTCCCGCCGCCAAATATTCCTAACAGAGTGTTATATGTTGAGTCACCTAATACAAGTTCACTGCAATTTGCACCATTTTCCCTTTTTGGGAAACAAGAACCTTGTTGATTTGCTCCTTTTGAAGCACAATACCAGTTTGCTTCGGGTTGGCATTTTGTGCTTGCATCACAGGTTAAAAGAGGTCCAATCTTTGTACAGCAGATTGGTTTAGATGTATCCAGGCAAACTCCTCCGTTAGAACTTGCTGTTAGGCCAGCGGCATCACCTTGTCCGCAAGCGCTAGCATAACATTGAGCCAAAGGATCTTTACCATTACATGTGCTGGCGAATGCTTGTTGAGCTGTGGGCACAGCAGCGCCTTGGCATTGATCAAAACTGACGATTTTACCTTTACAATCAGCCTGAGTGGAAAAATAAAAGTTTGTGCCGCTTTGGCAGCAATACTGGGCGGTTATTTGTTCAGGGGGTGTTATGGGTTGAAAGGTGATGGTGCCAGGACTAACGATTTGCAGAACAAAAATAGCAAAAAGTGAAATAAATAAGCCCAGCAAGGCTTTGATAATCGTGCTTTTGGCCTGGCCAATTTTACCGCTATCTCCGCCTGACACGATCCAACGAACTCCGCCGATTATAATCATCACAATAGCAACGACGACAACAACCGAAGAGCCAAAAGTAAAAAGAGCTTTAATATAATCGCCAATAGTGGAGCCGGAAATGGTTAATTCTGATAAGTTGCTCAAAGGTATTTGGAGCTGTAATTTTATCGTTTCTGTCGCAACAGGCGGCGTGTAAGGTTGGATAGTCGTATCTGCTGCTGTACCTGCTGCGGGGTTTGTTGCTGGGCTAGTTGGCGTCAAGGGCTGGCAGCAATAATTATTTGGCGATTTATTATTGGCGCACCAGCTATCAAGGGTAAAGCCAGCTGTTCTATCTGGGCAGGTTTTTGATTCGCACTTATTGGGATCTGCGCAAGTTATTCCAGTAGTTTTAGGAACACAGCAATATATCTCAAGCCCAGACTGGCAGTCAATACTATCAGCAACTGTTGGGGCAAGATCAGTTGTATCGCAAGCAGGCAAGGATTTGCAAGTACCTGTGGCTCCGGAAAGATTTTTACAGGTCGCCGCTAATACATTTTGAGGAAATAAGAATAATAAAGCCAGCAGGAATAAATATAAAAATCCCAGAATATTTTTTTTCATGAGGTTGGTATAAAATTTAATTTTAAAGGGGAGTGTTTTATTGGAGCTTGGCATCAATGATTTTTTTAAGCGTATCCACGTTTAGGTAGCCTTCAACTTTTTCATCATTGATATAAACAGTCGGGATGGAAACAATTTGTAAATTTATGGCGTCATTAATATTTTGAGTCAAGACCGGGTTGAATTTTTTAGCCTCATAGCACTGGTTGAATTTTTCCAGATCCAGGCCTAATTGATTGGCATACTCGCGATAGATCTGTAAATTTAAGTTGTTAAGATTTTGAAAAATCAAATCTTTGTAGGGCCAAAATTTTCCTTGGTCGCTTGCGCAATAAGCAGCAGTCGTGGCATTTAGGTTTTCTGCCGTATTGGTGATGGGCAGGCTCTTATACACAAAAAGCACCTTATTCCCGTATAATTTTTGTAATGAGGCTGAATTTTTTTCCCAGTCAGCGCAGGCCGGGCAGCCAAAATCAGTATATTCATAGACTGTGACCTTGGCGCCAGTTAGTCCAAGAGAAGGATCAAAACGATTAATTTGAGGTGAAACTCGAGTAAGCTCTTGCTGTTGCCCTTTATAATATTTATCCATCGTAGTTACTAAAGACCAGTAATTCCATGAATAGCCGACTATGATAAAAGAAAAAATAATTAAAACAATGACCGTAAAAATAATAAAATAAACAAAATAAAATTTGGTTGTAGTGAATTTACTTTTATCAAGAGGCATAGCTTATTTTTAAAATAATTAGGGTTTTGTGCAAGGAAAAATTATAAATCCATTTTTTTAATCTGGCCAGTATTTTTTTCCAGCCAATAAAGGGTTTTGCCGTCAGTGCTGACAATCATTTTATCAATAGTAGTGGGAAATAGAGGCTGAGCTAGAAGTTGTTTAGCGCCTGTAGAAATATCTATTTTGTAAATATCATCAGGTGTTGAATTTGCCATATCTGGACTAAAGCCCGAGCCCATTTCCAAGGTGCGCGGTACGCCGCAGTAAATAATATTTTCTGAAGAAAAAACACATTTATCTGCCCAGGTTTGCAGATCTAAATTATTGCGGCCTGTGCCAAGAATATCCGGACTTGAATTTACCACCCAAAGTTCGGGATTATAATTTGATTGGCTGTTAAATACGCTATAAACCAGCTTATTGCCGCTGGGCGTCCAGGCGAACCTTAAATCTCTGCCTTCTACAATCAGACTGGCGTAGTTTTCCCCGTTCAAACCAATAGGCAAAACTTCAGAACGGTCGCCATCTAATGGTGAACGTGCCAGGGCGACGTATGAATTATTTGGCGACCAGGTTGTATAAACATATTCATCCTCCTCTCCCAGGCGCTCAATTTCCTTATAATTGCCGCCGTTAGAATCAGCTATTGCCAGAAATCTATTTTCGGGGTCTACGCGCATATCTTTAAAAGCGATTTTTGTCGAGTCGGGAGAAAATACAAAGTCTTTCCAATGGCTAGGCAGAGTTACTGATTTATTTTGGTTAAAATCATAAATTAATTTTGAGCCATCAGGATATTCTAAAATTGCTTTTTGCTTATTAGGTGCAAAGATGGCGTTGGACACATTTTTGAAAATCTGGTCTGAAAAAAATTGTTTCTGTCCATCAGGCGTTAAGTCATAAAAATAACCAGTAGTTGAATCATAATAAATTAAATCTTTGCCATTTGTCGCTAAAGCAGGACTTTTGGCAGGGGTATTAATTAAAGTTTGGAATGAGGTGATGCCGCCATTGGCTTGATAGGCAATCGCTGGCGTAGATGGGCCGCTAGGCGTTAAAGGAAGACTAGGAATTTCCGGGCGTAAACCGGGCGGGATGCTGACAGTAGGAGGAATATTTAAATTTAGCGCAGGGGGAATTGTAGGCAAGCCTATGGTGGAAGGAGGCGTAACAATTGGCCCAGTGATTGTTGGAGGAGAAATGATTGGCCTAAAAAATAAATAATATATAGCTAGAGCTAATAGCAGAGTAACAACTACAAAAAGAATTACGAGTAATATTTTTTTTGTGCGGTCAGACATAATATTTTTTTTAAAATTAAATAATTTAAGAGATAATGCCGACAACTATTAAAGCCGGTGTAAATATTATAATTAAGGCGAATAAAACCAAAATGATTAAGATGAAATCTAAAAGGAAAAGAGCGATAATTTCAAACCATTTTGGCGCGCCTCCGCCTTTTCCCGGCATGGCCTCGCTGGCTGTTTTTGGCAGCCATTCTTCTCCGAAATCACTAAATAGATTTGAACCCGCAATATATTTGCCTAAAAAATGAAAATTAATATAGATAAGCGTCAAACCAAAAGAATCAATCAGGTTTAACCAGGAAAATTTTAAGGCTTGAGCTGTAAATTTAGCGCCCACTTTTGAAACTGGAGATTCTGCATTTTCCTGAGTCTGATTTTGTCTCATTGCTATTAATTGTCGCTTGCGCAGCTGCAACGCTCTAGCAGTTTCGGCATTATTTTTATTCTCTGATTCTTGTTTCTGAGTTTGAGCACACATAATTCAAGACCTTATCTCATTAAATATTTTTAAGTTTTTTCAAGTCCAGGTAAATGGCAAAAAGATAAGCAAAACTAAGATAAATCATTAGGAGCAGGATAAAAGCACTGATAATTACGCCAATATATTGCAGTTTTAGAACAACCGTTGAGAGGCTGTTTAATATTAGTAAAACAAGAACCAAAATTAGGATTTTAAATAAAATATTTCTAAAAAATCCGCTAGCAAGAAGAAAAGATTTTTTTAATGATTCTAGCCAGGACAATTTTTTATCTAAAAGAATAAAAGGCGAAAAAATTAAATAGCTAGAAAAGAATAAAATTATAATTGCGCCAAATAAAAGGCAGGCAATGCCCAGCCAAGTATTTCCCGTTAATAAAAGAAAAAGTCCTACATAGAGGGGCAAAGAAAAAAGCAGTAAAGCCAGGTTTAAAATAACATTTAAACAAAGCCAGTCCCAAAATAAGTTAAAAAAGGCTCCGATGTTTTCTCTCAATTTTATTAGGGGATTTAAAAGGTAATTGATAATTAAAAATTGAGCTAAGAGAGTAAGCAAAAAGAAAACCACAAAAGAAATTATTGTCCAGCCGAGATTAAAGGTTAAAAAATAGGATGGCTGGATCAGATTCAACATTATGCAAAGTTGCCAGATTACCCACAAAATAATTAAAATGGCGATTATTAAACCCGTGATAAAAATTATAATTGACAAAAGATTAAGCCAATTTTTTCTAATAATTTCCCAAGTATTTTGCCATATTTTAATCACGGCAAGAGGTTTTTGTTTTAAAACAGGATTGTCCATTTTATTTTTTTAATTTTTTAATTTTATATAATTTTATTTTTTTAAGCCATCTGCCTAAGACTGGCAATGCGTTCTTCAATCGGCGGATGAGTGGAGAAGAGGGAACTTAAAAATCTTTTAGTCTGGCCAAAAGGATTGGCAATATAGAGATGCGCAGTGGCATTATTGGCTTTTTTCAAAGGTTCTTGATTAACTTGTGAAATTTTTGCCAGGGCGCTGGCCAGGCCTTCAGGATATCTCGTTAATAAAGCGCCGTCTGCGTCTGCCAGAAATTCTCTTTTGCGCGAAATAGCCAGCTGAATAATCTGGGCAATTAAAGGCGAGAGAATTGCCAGCGCAATGCCAACTATTAATAAAATCAAGCCCAGCTGGCTGTCTCTATCCCGATTGCCGTTTTTGCGCCAGAAAAAGCCGCGCATTAACCAATCAGAAACTAAAGCAATGATGCCGACTAAAACAATGATGACCATCATCAGGCGAGTATCGTAATTTTTTACATGCGAGAGTTCATGGGCGACAACTCCTTCTAATTCTAAATTATCTAGTTTATCCAAGGCGCCTGTGGTAATCGCCATAGATGAGTGCTGCGGATCTCGTCCTGTGGCAAAGGCATTGATATCAGGATCATTGATTATATAAATCTGGGGCATGGGCAACCCGGCAGTAATGCATAAATTTTCCACTAACCTGTAAAGATCAAGATTTTCTTCTTTTGTAACTGGCTTAGCACCGGCTGTGGCCAGCGCAACTTTATCCCCGGCAAAATAGCTTAGGCTGGTCATAATTAAGGAAATGATGATTGCAATCGCTAAGCCAAAATAGCCGCTTTGGGAGATTTGTCCATATAGCCAGCCAATAAACAAGACAAATATTATAAATATCGTAATTAAAATGATTGTTTTTCTTTTGTTTGAATCTATTTGGTTATACATTTTGGCTTTATGGCTTACGGCCAATGGCAATGAAGCATTGGCCATCCAGCCAATTTTTGGCGAAGTTAGAATTTAACCGCTGGCGCCATTTTTTCTTGTTCATTTTCCACCTGGAAAAATTCATAAGCTTTGAAGCCCAGCATGCCCGCCACCATATTATTTGGGAAGACCTGAATTTTGATATTAAAATCCCGGACATTGCCATTGTAAAAGCGGCGCGAAGCCTGGATTTTATTTTCAGTGTCTGATAATTCACCCTGCAATTGTAAAAAATTCGTGCTGGCTTTAAGGTCTGGATAATTTTCAGCCACGGCAAATAATGATTTAAGAGTTTGGCTTAGCATGTTTTCCGCCTTGCCTTTTTCATCTAAAGACTTGGCTTGCATGGCAGAAGAGCGCGCTTCTGTTACTTTGGTAAAAACTTCTTTTTCATGGCCGGCATAAGCTTTAACAGTTTCAACTAAATTGGGGATAAGATCATATCTTCTTTTTAATTGCACATCAATGTCTGACCAGGCTTCATCAACGCGATTTTTACTTTTAACCAGGCCATTATAGACGGCAATTAACCAAAGAATTATTGCGCCGATAATGATAATTACAATAATCCAAAGTGGCATAGATTTTTGCATTAATTAATTAAATTTTATATACTAAAAACAGTATATGTTGTGCTTTAATTATAAAGAAAAATAAGCATTCTGTCAAAAGAAATTCAATTAATTTATATAAGCTCAAACAAGTTTAATAAATTAGCTCTAAAAATTATGAAATTTTCTTTAATGTTAGTAAAAAAGAGGCTAGGGATGCTTATTTTTTTTATAGCTGGTTTTTTGTTAATTGGCAGCGCCTGCTTGGCACAAACAGCAAATACTCCGATGAATAAGGATGTTTTTTTGCCTAACAATATAGTTATTTCTGATATCTACTTTACAGCTGGCCAAAATGTTAATCTCAATGCGCAAATGAAAGATGATGTGTATGTCGCTGGCGTGAATGTTGAGATTTCCGGCCCGGTTGATGGAGATGTGATTGTGGCTGGTTCAAATGTGGTAATTAATTCTGAAATTAAAGGTAATTTGAGAGTAGTCGGAGGAACAATTTTGATCAATGGTAAAATTGCGAAAAATGTCACTGTCGCAGGCGGCATGGTAACCATATCTGAGTCTGCAGAAATTGGCCAAAATCTGATAATTGGCGCTGGTAATGCTCAGATAAAAGGCAAAATTAATAAGAATTTATATGGTGGAGCAGGCAATTTGACGATAGATAGTGAAGTTTTAGGCAGCGCTTATTTAAAAATTGATCCAGAAGGCAGCCTGATTCTATATCCTAGCGCTAATATCCATGGCAATTTAGAATATACAGCCACAAAGACAGCCGATATCATGGCCGGTGCCCAGATCCAAAATGAAGAAAAATTCAGCCAATGGCCGCAAGCGCCAAAAAGTGTTGAACCAAAATCCAAATTTACGATTTGGTTTCTGACCTGGTGGCTGGCTGGCTTATTCGGGACTTTGGTTGTAGGTTTGGTTGTGATATTTATCTTTAAAAATCAGACGTTAAAAGTTGAAAAGAAAATGTCCGGCAATATCTTTATGTCTATTTTAAAAGGTTTGGTATATTTAATTGTAACACCGCTGGCTTTGATACTATTAGGCATTACTATGATTGGACTGCCCTTAGCTTTAATTCTCGGAGCTCTCTATTTAATTTTGCTTTATTTAGCCATTATTTTTGTGGCAATTTTTATTGGTGAAAAAATCCTGCGTCTATTTTTTAAACATCAAGAGATTCCCTTAATTTGGCCCATGATTGTAGGCACTTTAGCCATTTTTATTTTAATTGCCTTGCCTTTAGTCGGCTGGCTAATAAAATTAATTGCAATTTTGTGGGGACTGGGAGTTTTGATGACAATTATTAAAAGTGAACTTAAATTAGAAAACACATAAGGAATGACAAAATTAAAATGACAAAAAACAAAATAAATTCAAAATATAAAATCCAAATAACAAAATTTTTGATTTAGTTATTTTGATTTTGGTATTATTTTGTAATTTGCCTTCGCAAACCGTAGTTTGCTAAGGCAAACGAAGGTTTGAGCTTTGTCATTTGTTATTAAAATAATTTTATGGTATTTAATCCCAATATTTTCAAAGCATATGATGTGCGCGGCATTTATCCCGACGAGATTAACGAAGAGGCTGTTTATCAAATTGCCCAGGCATATGTAAAAGTTTTTAAGCCAAAAGGAGCCATAGTCTTAGGCAAAGACGTGCGTTTATCATCACCAAGTTTATGGCAGTCTGCAGCCAAAGGCATTACCAATGCAGGCTTTGATGTGATTGATATTGGCACAATCTCCACAGATATGCTGTATTTTGCGGTTGCTAATTATGATTATGCCGGTGGCATGACTATTTCAGCTTCGCATAATCCCAAGGAATATAATGGGATAAAATTTGTCAGGGAAAAGGCAATTGCGATTTCCGCAGATACTGGCTTGGAGGATATTAAGAAAGAAGTTTTGAAAGGTGAAGAAATCATGGAACCAGAGAAAGGCGATATTATTGCAAAAGAAATTTTGTCCGATTACGTAAAACATTGTTTGTCATTTATTGAGCCCGAAGTTATTAAGCCAATGAAAATCGTGGCTAATGCTAATTTTGGCATGGCTGGCGTGGCAGTAAATAAAATTTTAGAGTTTTTACCAATAGAAATTGTGCCCTTGAATTTCCAGCCTGATGGCAGTTTCCCCAAAGGCAAACCAGATCCTTTGATCCCTGAAAATCGCCGGGAAACAGAGGCTTTGGTCAGGAGTGAAAAAGCCAATTTAGGCGTGGCGTGGGATGGCGATGCGGATCGCTGTTTTATTTTTGATGAAAACGGTGAATTTGTTGATGGTTATTTTTTAACTGCAATTTTGGCCGATTATTTTTTAAAAAAGAAGCCAAAAAGTAAAATTATCAGCGACCCGCGTTTAGTTTGGGCGATAGCTGAGACTGTTAAAGCTGACAATGGCAGCCTTATAATTAATAAACCGGGCCATGCTTTTATCAAAGATCGCATGCGAAAGGAGGATGCTTTATTTGCCGGTGAAACTTCAGGCCACTATTTTTTTCGTGATAATTTTTATTGTGATAATGGCATGATCCCATTGCTTATAATATTAGAAGAATTGAGTAAAAAGGGAATTAAAATGTCTGATTTGGCCAGGCCATACCGCGAGAAATATTTTATTTCCGGAGAGCTAAATCAGGCTGTCAATGACCCAGATGCGGTTTTAAAAAATGCTGAAGAAAAATATTCTAAAGGCAGAATTGAACATATTGATGGCGTGTCTGTGGAATTTGAGGATTGGCGTTTTAATTTACGAAAATCAAATACTGAACCTTTGATTCGTTTGAATGTGGAAGCAAAGACGCAGGAATTGGTTGATGAGAAGGTTAAGGAATTGATGGAATTGATTAGATAAATTTAAAGTTCAAAGTTCAAAGTTTAAAAATGCATTTTAAAATTAAAAATTTCGGATTTTGATATGTAATTTTGTATTTTGAATTTTAAATTTTGAATTTATTATTATGAAAATAGGAATTTTTGACTCCGGGCTCGGAGGTCTTATTATTTTAAATGAAATTATAAAAAAACTGCCTCAATATGATTATATTTATTTGGGCGATAATGCGAGGACTCCCTATGGCAACCGCTCCCAAGATGTAATTTATAAATTCACTGAACAGGCAGTTGATTTTTTATTTAAGCAGGATTGTGAGCTAATTATTATTGCCTGCAATACTGCTTCGGCTAAGGCCTTGAGAAAAATCCAGCAGCAATGGTTACCCTTAAATTATCTTGACCGTCGAGTTTTGGGCGTGATTCGGCCAGTAGTTGAAACGGCTGTCGCATTTGCCAAAAATAAAATAGGAGTAATTGGCACTAAGGCTACTGTAAATTCTCAAGCTTATATTCGGGAAATTGAAAAATCAAATCCACAATTGGAGGTAATCCAGCAAGCTTGTCCATTACTCGTGCCTTTGATTGAAGAAGGCTGGGAAAAAAGGCCAGAGACAAAAAAGATTTTGCGCTCATATTTAAAACCATTGAAATTTTCCCAGGTTGATACTTTAATTTTGGGCTGCACTCATTATCCGATTTTGTTTAAGGAAATCCAGGGAATAATGGGAAAGAAAACAAAAGTTTTAAATTCTGGACAGATTGTGGCAGATTCTTTGGCAGATTATTTAAGTAGACATCCGGAAATTGAAAATAAATTGGAAAAAAATTCTCAATATAAATTTCTTGTCACTGATTTTGCAGAACATTATCAGGAATTGGGGGAAAAATGGTTTGGTAAGGGGATTGAGTTTGAAAAGGTGGAATTGTGAGTAGGGTCAAAAAGAGGTTCGACCTCCAATTTGGAGGTCGAACCTCTTAGCTCACACCTACAGTGGATTTTTCGCCCGCTTTGGCAAGGCCATGTCCGCGTAAGTAAAAGGGAAACACGGGAAAAAGATTTATTCGGAATCCGATTCCGAACTCAGATTTTAAAATAGGGAACTTCAGAATGTACTTAGGAATCGGATTCCTTACTCATTCCAGAAATGTTCCTTGATGATCTAGTTACCTCACGGGGACAAAGTCTCCTGTAGGAACAATCCAATTGCCTATTTGATATTTATTTTCATTTACGCTAAAATTAAAGCATAAGTCTTAATTATTTTTAAAAAAATACATGATTGTCACTGTATTGATTTTTATAATTATTCTGGGGGTATTGGTTTTTGTCCATGAATTCGGGCATTTTATTTCAGCCAGAAAATTAGGCATGAAAGTGGAAGAATTTGGCTTTGGTTTCCCGCCAAAGATTTGGAGTAAAAAGGGCAAGGACGGAGTTGTTTATTCAATTAATGCCATACCTTTGGGCGGTTTTTGCAAGATAAAAGGCGAAGATGGTGAAAATAAGAACGAGCCAGACAGCTTTGGGGCTAAAAAGCCGTGGCGCCGGGCCATTGTTTTAACTGCAGGCGTAGCCATGAACTTTTTGCTTTGCGCTGTCTTGCTTTCAGTTGGTTTTATGGTTGGCTTGCCACAGGCAGTTGACCAACAGGCTTTGGATCAAGGCATTGTAAAAAATTATAAAATTCAGGTTGTTTCAGTTTTAGATAATATGCCGGCCAAAGAAGCAGGGATTGAAGTCGGAGATGTTATCCAATCAGTAGATGGCTCAAAGATAATCAGCGTAAAAAACTTAATTGATTATACTTCTGGCAAGATTGGCCAACAAGTTACTTATGACATTATGCGTGGCAAGGAAGCATTGGCTAAAGAAATAAGCGTGGTTGATATTGGCCAGGGCAAGGGTGGGATTGGCATTGGCTTAGTAGAAACAGGCATTGTCACTTATCCTTTTTTTAGCGCAATTGGCCATGGATTTGTTTTAACAGGAATTTTAACAGAGCAATTTGTCTTAGCTTTTTATAATATAATTAAAAATTTAGTGATCGGTAAGCCGGTTGGAGTACAGGTTTCAGGTCCGGTAGGTATTGCAGTTTTAACTGGCCAAGTCGCCAAATTGGGCTTTATTTATTTACTGCAGTTTACCGCGCTTTTGTCTTTGAATTTAGCGATAATAAATTTTGTTCCTTTCCCTGCTCTTGATGGCGGCAGACTTTTATTTTTAGCAATTGAAAAAATCAGAAGAAAACCCATTAGCCAAAAAATTGAAAGCGCTATTCACACCATTGGATTTGCGTTACTAATGCTTTTGATCGTTGTTATAACTTTTCAGGATGTGATGCGCTATGTGAACTTTGGTAAAATTTTTAGCGGGTTTTTTCAATAATGTAAATATTTATTTAAAAAATAAAATCGTTTTATTATGGAAAGAGCAAAGATTATTAAACCTACTACTGAACAAGCTGAGGCAATAAAAAAATGGAAAGAATCAAAAAAAGGTCATTTTGAAAGTATGGTTGATAAGATGCATAAATTAGATCCTGAGAATGATGAACTTTTTGTAGCTGTAAACAATTTAAAAACACCTGAAGAAATCAGGCAATTTATCGGTGATTACCTAAATTTAAAATATCCTGTAATAGAAAAAGGGACAATGTGGTTTGGAAGCACTGCGGAAGAAGCAAAGAAACAAAAAGAAAATTTAAACAGGGAATTTAGGAGAAATTTATATAGAAATCTGGTTGCGTTTATTAATAGTCACTATCTTGACAACCAACCTGAACTGCAAAATCTTTGGAAAAAAATATCTCAAGAATTCGAAAGGAAATAAATATTTATGGAGTTAAATCTTAAAAAACTTAAAGGGCAGGCTTTGAAAGAAATTGAGGGAGTTAGAAATTCAAAAGAGTGGCAAGAAATTGAGAATAAATATTTTTCCAGAAAAAGCGGGGAACTGGCCAAACTTTTGAAAGATTTAAAAGATGTGTCTGAGGATATGCGTCCTAAACTTGGAGCTTTAGCAAATGAAGTTAAAGTTGAAATTAATAATGCTTTGCAGAAAAAGCAGGCTGATTTAGGTATGGAATCAGATTCAGATTTGGACAGGGATTTTATTGATGTGACTTTGGAAATTGAAAAATATAAATTGGGACATTTGCATCCCTTAACGCAGGTTCAAATGGAATTAGAGGATATTTTTAAATCAATGGGTTTTATGATTTTGGACGGGCCGGAATTAGAATCTGATTATTATAATTTTGAAGCTTTAAATATTCCGACTTGGCATCCGGCACGTGATTCCCAGGATACTTTTTATATTGAATCAAAAGATAAATTAGTTTTGCGCACGCAAACTTCTCCCGTGCAAATTAGGGCTATGCAAAAATATGGTGCACCTTTACGTTGCATAGTCCCAGGTCGGGTTTTCCGTAATGAAGCGACTGATGTCTCTCATGATCACACTTTTTATCAGCTGGAAGGTTTAATGATTGATAAGGATATTGCTATCACTCATTTGGTGGCCGTGATGAAGGAAATGTTATCTGCGATTTTCAAAAAAGAAGTAAAAGTAAGATTACGGCCCGGTTATTTTCCTTTTGTGGAGCCGGGATTTGAATTGGATTTTGGCTGTTTGATTTGCCAGGGTAAGGGCTGCCCCATCTGCAAACAGAGCGGTTGGATTGAATTCGTCGGTTCTGGTTTGGTCCATCCCAATGTATTAAAAGCCGGAGGCATTGATCCAAAAAAATGGACTGGGTTTGCGTTTGGTTTGGGTTTGACTCGTTTAGTTATGATGAAATACAAGATTGATGATATACGGTTATTACAAAGTGGAGATTTGAGGTTTTTAAATCAGTTTTAAATAGGATACTAATATACTAATTTAATACAAATAATACTAATATTTCATCCATTTACAATTAGTATTATTAGTAAACATTCGTTAAATTAGTAACATAAATATGGATTTGACCATAATAATCGGTTCTTTAGGCGCTTTGTTGATTCTGATCGCTTTTATCATGAATCAATTGCATAAATGGCAAGAAGATTATTTAATTTATGATTTGGTTAATGCGATTGGCAGTTTGCTTTTGGTGACTTATGCCATTATTCTGGCAAGTTATCCGTTTTTAATCTTAAATCTGGTTTGGCTAGCACTTTCTTTAAGGGATGTAGTTGTGGACTTAAAAAAGTCAGGCACAAGAAAAAAACATTTAATTTCTAAGTGGGTTAAATAAAAATATGAAAACAATATCTGAATTAAATTCAAAAGGGTGGTATAGGCTAATAAAGGTTATTTTTATTTTAGTTTTTATAATTGTTTTAATTGGCTATAATATTTTTGTTTTTTATAATGGAGTTAGGCATGTAGATCAGAAACAAACAATAATACAATGTAATTTAGGGGCTAAAACAAATTTTACAGCTCAAAGTATCGGGCTAGATCTGAGCGTAGATGATTTTACAAATGGACAATTTGACTATGAGGAGTTTTTTAAGGGATATAACTCTTACAAGGCTGAAGATATTGTGAGTGCCTGTTATCCCAAAAGGGAGGCTAATATTTATGATTCGCAAAAGCTGGGAGAATTATTAAATAAATATGGATTCATTGGTAATGAAAATTCATTATCCCAAGAGCAAAAAGATATACTTCTACCTGAATATAATGAGTATAAACAACAAACGAGTAAAATATTCGGGACTGATAAAGCAAAATATTTAGATTTTAGTTTTAAGATGTTTGATATAATGCCAATTTTTACATTCAATTACTTTTTAATGTATTTCTTTATAGGTAATGTAATAATAACACTTATTTTTGAAGGCTTAAGGCGGGCTTTTTATTATGTGGTTCTGGGCACAATAAAACCTCAATAATAAAATTTTAATTATAAATATATGGGAATAAAATTCGGTGAAGTAGATTCAAGCCAAATAATAGAAAATGAATTTAGAATTAACGTTTTAGAGAGAGTTATTGAATTTATGGCAAATAATCAAGGGGTTCTACCTTCGATCGTGCAATTGAATGAAATAAGAAAAGAAGTGGCACGTTTGTTAAAAACCAAGTATCCTAATTCTATCAAATTACCCGAATAATAAATTTATGCCTATAGATTTTAATAATCCAGACGACGTAAAAAAGTTTATGGAGGAAAAAGCCGATAAAGATGATATTAATAAATTAGCGGTTGATCTTGAACAAAGATTTGATAAAAAAACGAGGGATCTAATTTATGCTGTTGGAATTGTTTTATTAGTAATGACAATATCAATTTTATGTTCTTTGTGGATTGATTATAAAAATTCTACTAGACCTGAATGGGAATTAGTCAATAAGTTGACCGAAATTAAAACCGAACAAAATCTATTAAGATCAGATTTTGAAAATTTAAATAAAAAAGTAAAGGATTTAGAAAATTATTATATAATACCATCAAAATAATATGTACATCTCCCGCAATTGGTTAAAAGATTTTGTTAAAATACCGGACTCATTGAGCGCGAAAGATTTAGGTTTGAAATTGACCATGGCCATGGCTGAAGTAGAAAGTTTTACTGACCAAAAGGAAAGTCTTAAAGGTGTTGTGGTTGGTGAGATTTTGGAAGTAAAAAAGCATCCTAATGCTGATAAATTACAATTAACAGTGGTTGATATCGGTTCAAAGAAATTAAACATTGTCTGCGGGGCGCCAAATATTGCCAAAGGACAAAAAATTCCAGTCGCAACTCTGGGTACTGTTTTGCCAAATGGTATGAAAATAGAAAAAGTAAAAGTGCGCGGTGAGGAATCAGAAGGCATGCTTTGTGCTGAAGATGAGTTAGGTTTGGGTAAAGATCATTCAGGAATTTTGATCCTTGATAAAAAAGCCAAAATTGGAGAGCCATTAACAAAGGTTTTAGGCTTAGATGATGTTATTTATGAAATAGATAATAAATCATTAAGCCACAGACCAGATTTGTGGTCGCAATATGGCGTGGCTAGGGAAGTGGGAGCAATACTTGGTGAAAAATTGAAAGAGTACAAGGTCACCCTTCGACAGGCTCAGGGTGACAAACGATTAGATATTAAAGTTGAGGACTATAAATTATGCCCGAGGTATATGGGAGTTGTTTTGGAAGGGATTGAAATCGCTGAATCGCCGGAATGGTTGAAAAAAAGAGTGAGCGCCATTGGTATGAGGCCGATTAATAATATTGTTGATATAACAAATTATGTGATGATGGAAATCGGCCAGCCTTTGCATGCATTTGATTATGATAAATTAGAAGGGCATAAAATCATTGTCAGAACTGCCAAAGCAGGTGAAAAAATTAAAACTCTAGATGATCAGGAGAGAAAATTGGATGAATATATGTTAGTCATTGCCGATGCCAAAAAACCAGTGGCGATTGCAGGGGTAATGGGCGGAGCCAATACTGAAATTGATAATAAGACTAAAAAGATAATTATTGAATCAGCTAATTTTGATCATGTTTTAATCAGAAAAACTGAAGCCAAATTAAATTTAAGGACAGAAGCTTCAATCAGGTTTGAAAAATCATTAGATCCTAATATCACTGAATTAGGCATAAAAAAAGCCATTGAATTAATCTTGCAGATTTGCCCTAAAGCTAAGGTGGTTTCTAAAATTGAAGACGTAAAGAAATTCGGTCTGAATCAGGGGCCGATTAAAGTAAACTTTGAATTTTTAAATAAAAAAATTGGTCAGGCAATTGAACCTAAAAAAATCATTGATATTTTAGAAAGCTTGGGATTTGGGATTAAAAAACAAAAAGACGGGCTCTCAATTTTAGTGCCATCTTGGCGAGCGACCAAAGATATTTCTATTCCCGAAGATATTGTGGAAGAAGTGGCGAGAATTTTCGGTTATGATAATTTACAGATCAATATGCCCATGGTTGCCATGGAACGGCCAGAAGTAAATAAAGAAAGGGAACTGGAAAGAAAAATTAAGAATATTATGGCTTGTGGCCTGGCCATGACCGAAGTCTATAATTATTCATTTAACAGCGAAGAACAAATAAAAAATGCTGGTCTGGATCAGGCTGATCATATTAAAGTTGCAAATCCGCTGTCTTCCTTAGCCGGATATATGAGAACTTCTTTAGTGCCCAATCTTTTGGAAAATGTCGGTTTGAATGCCAGATTTTTTGAGGAAATAAAAATATTTGAAGTCGGGTCAATTTATTTGAAAGAAGAAAAAGGCGAGAAAATTTCCGATCAGGGCAGCAAGCGCCTGCCTTTGCAGGAAAAATATATTAGCGGCCTAATTTATGAAAAAGGCAATGACACGCCTTTTTATGCGGCTAAAAATATTGCTGAAATAATTTTAAAGCAATTAAGATTTGATTATAAGCTGGCCAAATCGCCAATGGCCATGCCCTGGGGAAATTCAAAAAGATCCCTTAGAATTTTAATCGCCAATAAAATCGTGGGCTTAATAACTGAATTAAATCCAAGCATTGGCGCTAATTTTTATATAAAAAATAAAGTGGGAATTTTTTCTTTGAATTTGAGCGAACTCGTTAATTTTTATAATGAAGAAATGATTTATCAGCCTATACCTAAATTTCCTAGCATTGATTTGGACATTTCCATGATTGTTTCAAAGAAAATTTTGTGGGCAGAGGTTAGGCAGGCAGTAATTGGCGTAGAAAAAGATTTAATTAAAGAAGTGAAGATTTTTGATGTATTTGAAGGTAAGGGAATCCCTGAAGGCAATAAATCAATTGCTTTTAGGATTGTATATCGCTCTGATGACAAAACATTGACCATGGCAGAAGTGCAGATTATTCAGCAGAAAGTTCTAAAAATTCTGGCAGAAAAATTTAATGCCCAAATAAGGCAATAAATTTTGACTTTGAGTTTTATTTAAATTATAATAGAAACATAATATTAAAATATGCCAGAAGATAAAATTTTACAAAAATTAGAGCAACATGACCAGAAATTTGACGCAATTTTAGGTAAATTGGATGAGCATGATGTAAAATTAGATAATCATGCAAGAAAATTAGAATCCATTGATACAAAGCTGGAAGATCATGCAATAAAATTAGGATCTATTGATGTTAAACTAGATAATCATGCAAAAAAATTAATAGAACACGACGAATTGTTGAAGCCTCTTTGTGGAGACGTTAAAACGCTTAAAACTGACGTAAAGAATATTGCAAATAATCAGGAGCAAATGATTACAATTTTAAAACGACTTGATGAAGATCGTGTTTTTACTCATGCGTGGGTAAAAAGGATTGAAAAAGAAGTTGAGGATCACAGCCAAGAAATTAAAGACATGAAGCTGAAATTAAATATTGCCTAATTAATCCCGAGCCAATCGGGATTTTTATCCTGCCTGCCGCCTGCCTGTCCGGTAGGCAGGGCAGGCAGGTCTAATAATTACCATGAAAAATTTATTTAAAATATTTTTGCTGCTATTAGTGGCAAGTTTGTTTTTAAATTTAAGGTCAGCAAATGCTGTCACAAGTTTAAATAATGTTACTCTGAGCATTGAGCCAAAAAACGCTAGTAGTCTGGCAACCTGGAATATTAGTTTTACTTTACCCGCTACAACCCCAGTCGGTCATGTCCTAATTTCTTTCGGCGGTTATGCGCCAGATTTAAGCCAGGCTAGTTTGTCAGTCTCTGGTTTGTCCGGGGGCACAGCAATTGTGGGTAAAAGCAATCCCAGTTGCGTGTCAAATTGTGATGATGTGCGCTATTACTTTAAGGATCCAGTGCAAATCCAAGCTAATACAAGAGTGACATTTGCCTTGAGCAAGGTTAAAAATTCTGACCAAGCCGGGCAAACAGGCCTAAATTTTATTAATATTTTTAGTTCCAAATATCCAAATATGACCTTGGCTTTTTCAACCGGCGAACAATTAATTAATCTTGAGCCGGCCTTAGCATTAAATGAAGAAAATTTAATTCCAGCTACGGCAACAGCAGAAAATACGAATCAAGAGCCGGAACAAATCCAGCAGGTTATAATCAATGAATTATTTTATAAAGCCGGAGCTAAGACTACAAAGCTGCGGGAAATTAAGGATCCGACCAAGGTTGAAGATTTCACTTTGGATTTATTAGGCAAAATAAAAGTTACATTTAAAGGCCCAATAGATCTTTCTAAGCCTCAGGCCATTTCTTTTATTGAGAACTTCACAGCCTATATGACTTTTGATATTTTGTATTTCAAAGTTGATAAACAGTTAATGGATTATTTCAAAGTGCCCTTGGAACTTACTTATTATGATTTGCCTTTTGTCTGGGATCCGGATGTTTTGAAAGATGATAATGAGGTAATAACCAAAGATAAATTGGAAAATTATAGCTCTTATATTATTGATAATAAGTCTCAGGTTGCCTTTACTATCAAGGAAGCCGGGTCTTATCGTTTAGTGCCGCATTTTGAACTTTATATAGCAGACAATCAGGAAATAAATAAAGCCAGCAATTTATCAACTTTTACCGGCAGAATTTCTGATCCAAAAGCGATTATTAAAATTTCTTTAAACGGCAAAGAGCTGACAGATATTAAGCCGACTATTGATCAGCAAAGAGGGGAATTCACTTTTTCAGTTGCCTTATTGGAAGGGCCGAATTTAATTGAAGCCCAGGCGCAAAGCGAATACGGCAAAATTAACAAGATAACAAAGATTATCCAATATCTGCCGCCGACACCAGGTAAGGTTGCGGCCAAAAGCAGTATAAGCCCGTTAAATATTGTGGCAATTGGCCTGGCTGTTTTAGCCATAATTTTAATTATTGTTTTGCGTTATTTGGTAAAGAAAAAATAAAATGCTATACTTAAACAAGTAGAAAGTTCTTAAAGTTTATAAAGTATAAAGATTAAACAACGCAACGAAAACTTTATAAACTTTATACTTTTAACTTTATAACTGCATCTATGATTTCAACCTCCAAAGACATTTTTTATCTCATTCTTTCTTTCAGTATTCTGTTGTTTACAGTTTTTCTGTGCTGGGCAATTTATTTTATGGCCATGATTTTGCGCGAGTTTAAAAAAATAATTGCTGATGTGAGAAAGAAAATTGAATTAGTTGAAGGTTTGATCGTGGCGCTAAAAGAAAAATTAGAGCATACTTCCAGCCATATGAAATTATTAGTTGAGACCGTTTCCAATTTGGCTGAATATTTTAGAGAAAGAAGGGGAGAAAAGAAAAGCAAGAAAAAGAAATAATTATTTTACATATTTTTTTAAGCACTCCGCTACGCGGGGTGTTTTTTTGATGCTTGACTTTTTTAATTTTTTTGCCTAAAATAAAGGCAAATTTAAAGGAGGTGCCATGTAGTGAAAAAAATTGTGATTTTAACAATCTGTCTGAGCCTTTTGCTGAATAGCGCCTGTCTGAAGAAAGTCTATCAGAAGCTTGACAGCCTTGATGCCAAGGTAACTCAATTCCACCAAGAAGAAATGAGTGCCATGCAAAAGAACCATCAGGAGGCTATGGCTGCAATCTCTGACTTGAATAAGGCCATCAGTAAAAACAGCCGCAAAGTGGAAGAGCTGGGCAAAAAGTTGGATGTGCTCATTCAAAAAGGAGTCATTGTTTCTGGCCAGATGTATAGCTATGCCACTGTTCACGTGCGCGAAGGCCCTTCTGTGCGATTCAAAAGCGTTGGCTACCTAAAAGGCGGCGAAGTAATCAAAATTGACCGCATTGAGAAGAAATGGGCCAGAATTAAAGAAGGGAAATGGCAAGGCAAATGGTGCACGCTACTTTACATGCAATTAAGCGTGGAACCGATTGCTGAACCGCAATAATCAGCATCAAAGGGCGAGGAGAAATCCTTGCCCTTTTTTAATTGGGATACTAATTTACTAATTTGTTACTAATATACGAATATTTCCCATATTAATAACCTAATAGCCAAATTACCTAATAACCCAATTATCCCTATTACGTTTGAATTTTTCACTAAATTGTATTAAACTCAAGATAAGCTAAATTTTAAAATATGCTTGAAAAAATGCCGCAATTTGAGGAAAAAGAGAAACCTTTAAAAGATAAAAAGGAGGCTTTTTCATATTGGGCACTTTTAGAGTCAACTTCTGACAAATCAGTTGCCGAATCAGTTAAAAATATTGCTAAAAGAAAAAAGGCTTTAGTAAAATTGCAGGAAATGGGCTGGGAAAATTTTGAGGATTTTAAAATTCATGGCATTAATATAGACTCTATTGTCAAAGGTTCAAGGGAAAGAAAGGGCTTATGGGAAAAGTATTCTGCCTTTGGCAATTTTCCCGCTAAAACAGTAGAAACTATTAATGGCCAGATTGATTTAAGCGGACCAGTTTTTGGTGCAAAGCCCGAGGCTTACAAATGGAAAGCTGTTTTGTCCGAAGAAAGTTTAACGCCTGAGAAAACATATTTTACATTAGATATAGCTTTGCTTGATGAAAAAAAACCTTGGGAAACTCGCGAGGGCGCAGATGAAATAATTGAGCAAATTGAAAAAAATATTAAGAAAAATAAACTGGATATAAGTTTCCCTTTTGCTCGTTCCTTGGGGCAGGAAGCTCTGCGACGCGCTTTGCCTGATATTTTTAAAGAAATAAAAAAATATATCTGGGAAAAATGTTATCCGCTTGCTGCTGTTGATAAGAATGTGGCTAATTTAGAATTTCGCTTGGAGACTGAAATTTCCAGGGAAATTGACCAGGCAAGAGAGGCGGAAATTATTGAAGGTTTAAAAAAGAGGGAATTTGATGAAAAAATATTTTATTTAGGTGCTGGTGCGGAAAAATATTTGGAATATTTAAAGAGCGAGGAAAACCTATTGTCTAATTTTGAATTGCAACTGATGAAAAAAAGTTTGGACAAATTAGTGCCTTTTATTAATAAGAGAACAATCTATGATTTAGGCCCGGCAAATGCCTTGAAAGTTATTCCACTTTTAGAAAAACAGCTAGAAACACAAGAAGAAGTTGAGTATGTGCCAATTGATATAAATCCGGCCATGATTTTTGCAGCTGCGGCGAATATAAATAATCCCAAGGTTAAGGTTGAAGGTAAAATTTTAGATTTTACAAAGCCAATGGCCGGGAAATTAGAGATCGGCTCTAAATTTTTTACTTTGCTCGGCAACACCCTGGGTAATGGGGATGAAAATTATCAGAAAGGACTTTTGAAAAATATAAATCAGGCCATGACTGCGGCTGATTATTTAATGGTTGGCATTCATTTAAAAAGCGATTGGCAAGAGATATTAAAAAGTTATGAGTCAAAAAGCGGCAGGGAAGTGTTTTTAACTGCAGTTGAGAATATTGGCTTTCCTTTGGCTAAAATTGATTTAGAAATAATTGCTGACCAAAAAAATAGGCAGATTAAAGCCATTGTTAAAATTAAAGAAGATTTACAGGTTAAAGGGGTTGATTTTAAGCAGGGAGAAAATTTAACAATTTTTGTCTCGCAAAAATATGAGGTGGGTGAATTGGCCAAATTAGCGCAAAGCGCTGGTTTGGATGTTGAGAAAACTTTTTTGGATGAGAAGAATCAATATGAGTTGGCTGTGTTGAGGAAAGGGAAATAAAAAAAAGACAAACCGTCCACGTGTCATCCAGAACGAAGTGAAGGATCCTTAACTTCAAGGATTCCACGCTTTGCTCTGAATGACGGTTTGTCTTTTTTTATTTTATTTCAATTTTTCCCAAAAGAATTTATGGATCAGGGCCATGGTTTTGGCGATTTCTTTTGATTCAATAATCACGCCCATGAGTTCATTTGCTTTAAATGACATGAAAGCGACTTTATTGCCATAGATATTTATTTCAATGGAAAAGGGATAATCTTTTTCCGGAATTAATTTTGTTTCTCGTAATTCCTTAGTATCTCTTTCTTGATATTCTTTGGCTAAAGGCGCATCAGGCGCAATGACTTTGGCCATTATTTTTTTCTCTATTCTTTGCTGGACATATTGCTGGGTTAGATAATCTATAAGAGGGGATTTATAAGCAGTAGCCACAGAAACAAAAGCCAATATGTCTTTGCCTTCTTTAATCGTATCAGCATAAACACTTTTAATGCCTTCTTCACCTTCATAAAACCTGATTTTGGGTTTAACAGGTGAAACCTTGCTTAAGGCCTCTAATTCAGGCAGGATTTGGTTTAAGGTTTTTTGCTTTTGGGCAATTACCTGGGCTAAATGGCTTGGTTCAGCAGCTAAAAAATAACGTTTTTTGCCTTTGGGTATAACAGTAATAAGATTCTGCTTAATTAAATTTTCTAGTAATTCATAAACAGTGCTTCTTTTAATTTGGGCTTTTTTAGCAATATTTTGCACTGAAGTTAGCCCCAATTCCAGGGAGGCCAGGTAAATACTGGCTTCTTTTTGGTTTAGGCCAAGTGTTTGGAGTTGGTCTTGTAATGACATATGAATACTTAAACCACAGAATTTAGCTCACAGAATACACAGAAAATTCAGTGTTTTTCTGTGAATTTATTCAGTGGTTTATTATTTCCTTAGTTTTGTCGCCTAAAAAGACAATATTATAATCTAAAGTAATCATAGCATATCATGGCAAAAATGTCAAGATTTCCGCCGACATTTGAAATTATTGTCGGAAGTATTGACAAGAATAATAATAATTGCTATAATTTAGTGTTTAAGAATGAATATTTAAAACAGAAACCAAATCCGCTATCAACGGGTATAAAACCAATCTTAAAGGAGTACAAGAAATGGATTTAACGCGCATTAAAGAAGAGTCAAGAAAATTTGCACTAGGTATAGTTACAGATTATCTCAAAGAAGTAAGGGTCTCCTTCATAAACGAAAAGGATGTTGTGTATTTGGTGGATGTGCAGGAAATAAAGAATTTGTTTGATGAGGTGGGCATAACTGTCCGAGAAAAAGAATTGGCTGATATGTTGAATGAATTAATGTTCGGCCAAAAAAGGGTCGCAAACTTCAGAGTGGAGCATCTATTTCCGGAGTTTTGCAAGGACGGAACCCATTTCAGGGTAATAAAGATTTCGGAATTGGAATAAACATTCCTGAAATTTCGGGCAAGTTAATTATAAAAGTTAGCTTGCCCATCGTCTTTAGCCCAGAAAATTTTTTCGTGGGTTAAAAAACGGGAATGTTCTTTACAAAAGAAAGGAGAAAAAAATGAAAAAGAAGATACATTGGGCAATTTGGCTGGTTATAATTCTGATTGTGCTTTTTGTGGTTTTGGGCAACTGTTGGTTAGCAATATTATGCGGCTATAAATTAACCGCAGATATTATTGCTATATGGAAACATCCTGAAATAATTACGATCTGCAAAATCCTTATTCTTCTGGCGGAGGTCTGCATCATTCCGATGTGCATACTTATGACAATTTGTTTGTGCAAATCTGCCAATAAGAAAAAATTGTTAGAAGAATTTGGCGAATGGGAGGATATATCGGAATAGAGATTTGCAATCGCTTGTGATTTATCGGGCAGAAATTGTCCTGCAATTTTTGCCCATCGTCTTTAGCCCGGGAAATTTTTTCATGGGTTAAAATACGGACTTTAAAACAAATCAAAACTCCGCTGAAAGCGGGAAGGGAGAGAAAAAATGCCCGAATTGGTAGAAGTAATATCCATAATCGTATCAGATGAAGAAGTCTACATTACAACAAAAGATGGGGAAACAACTGCGGAAAGGCAGACAACACTTGAAGAAATAGATATAACAAATATCTTCATGTCTGATCCTGCAGCAGTTTTGTATGACACTCAAAGAAATGCAATAAGGCTGGATCATAGTTATTGGCAGGCTAAATTTTTCAGCGAAATTAACCGTGATATCTGCCGGCAAATCGCATATTTAGCCTTAATGAAGGTAATGCAGCATTCTTTCTTGAAAGCTCACAATAGGTAAAAAAGTTAAATCCAATTCGGGCGATTTCGCTGCACCAGGCTTCGGCCTAGACAACGGAATCGCCCATCGTCTTTAGCTCAGGAAATTTTTTCGTGGGTTAAAAAACGGATTGAACTTTAAAACTAAAGGCACGAAGTGCCAAAAGGAGGAAGAAATGAAAGATAAAATTATCACTCTATTTTGGCGGACAATTATTTGTCTGGGCGCGGTACGGGCAATATGTCCCATTGTTATAGGGGACTTTAACTTTGATGATTTTTTTTGGGGTTTTTTCTTTTTTAGTTGGGCTGTATGGATGTACGACATTCATAAGTGGGGCAAAAAATTAACTAAAAATTAACCCAAAATTATCTTTCGGGCGATCCCAAATCGCCCCTCGTCTTTAGCCCAGGAAATTTTTTCGTGGGTTAAAAAACGGAATTGTTCTTTAAAAACAAAAGGAGGAAAGAATGAAAATCAACAAAAATAGCTGGCATTATCGTTTGGTTTTAAAACAGGTAAAAAACGAAATCTGCCCTTTCAATGAAAGCTATTATATGCCTGACACCAGTTGCGCATATTTTGCCAAATTGATTAAAGTGGCTTTTCTTAATTTTTGCAAACTGGTTTTGGGCCTTTTTGTTCTGGGAATGAGCTATGGATTTTCCTGGGCCGTGATTGAAGATCCTTTACCGTTAATCTGCGTTCTCGTCTCTGTATCTTTGGCCATCGGACTCACGATTGGATTACGTTTTCTTAGTGAGATGATTAGTGGCCTGTATTGGCCGATCAAACTAAGGTTAAAGCAATTCTGTCTGTATCGTCTGTATTGGCCGATCAAACTAAGGTTAAAGAAATTCTGTGCCAAGATTGAATATACCTAAAAACGGAAATGTTCTTTACAAAAGAAAGGAGAGAAAATGAAAAGTCTAAATGAAATGACTGGGGTAGAGGCTATTGAAGCTTTTATTGAAGGCGCTAGAAAATTTACGCTTCAAGATATTGTTTCAATTTTCGGGGCTAACGACTTTCAAATTCTTAGCCGCAAAGCGCGAATAAGCATTATGGAATTTTTCAGTGAACAATCTTTTCTTTTTAAGCCCATGGATAGGGCGAACTACGAAGAAGAATATCTTCAAAAATTCTTTTCATTCATTGGCGTGGACTCTACCTTGCCAATAAACGAAGTAGAGATTATTGAAAAGTCAATGAAAAATGGCAACGGTAATGCGGTGCGTAATATATTTAGCATTGTCATCCGTGCCAACCCTTTAGTCCTCGGTGATTTAAGCAAAAAAGCCAAGGAACAAATGCTTTACCATTTGCACGATGGAAGAATTAATGCAGAAGAGGAAGTTCTTAACAAAGACAATTTCCGCTCCCCCGAATATATCGCAGGGCTAAAAGCCTTGCTTTCCTGATAAAACTTAAATTTTCGGTGAACCAGATTCTCTTGGGAACTGGTTCACCTTTCGTCTTTAGCCCAGGAAATTTTTCGTGGGTTGAAATACGGAAATGTTCTTTTAAAAAGAAAGGAGAAAAAATGTCTGCATTGTATGTTCTGATTATGGTTTTAGTGGCAGTAGTATTATTTCTTGTCTTAATGGGAGGTGGAGATGATGATCGAACAAGAAGACAAAAATTTGTCCGAGACAATCCGGATCTCTGCAACATTATCACCATTGAGCCAGACAAGGAATATCTGGTGATAATCAAATCTGACGTACCAATATGGGTATTTGATGATTATGCTGTCCTAAAACAGGGTTTGGCAAGTTTAGTAGCAACTCATCCTCGCTATTATTTAACCAAAATTTGGACGACTAACGGATCAGATAACCCAGACGAGATGATGATTAGAATGGGATACCGAGTTTTTGTTCTCAATAATACGTAAGAAAAAAAATAATCTTATCGGGCGATTCCGCTGCGCGGAATCGCCCATCGTCTTTAGCCCGGGACAATGTGTCATGGGTTAAAAAACGGAAAAATGTTCTTTAAAACAAAAGTCCGCCTTTGCATCCATCCCCCGTAGAAGTAGTCTGCTAATGAGGACGAGCAAGGCTATGGCGGACAAAGGGAGGAAGAAAATGAAAATTTTGTTGTTCGGTCTTGTCGTCTTAGGATATTCAGGCGCATTAATTTGGTTAGCCCGGAGATGTAAAAGAGAGGGTCTCCCTAAAACAGTGGCTCATTCACTTCTGATTGCTACCCCCGTTTCCCTTTTTGTAGTCATGCCGCTTTTTGCCTGGAATGAAAGTCTAACACTTATTGAATATTCCGGCTGGCTTGCTTTAGGAATTATGTTGCCAATAACAGCATTGATTGCTTACGACAGAATTAACGTGGGAGATGAATCTGAGGGAATATTGGAAGAAATGGTAGCGATTAAAGATATATTGTCGCTTGTTTTTTCCAATATTTTTCTAGTTATTGCCGTTGCCATGTTTTTACTTCCCATGGCTCTGTCTCATCTGATTTTTACGCTGATATCCAAAAAAATGAGAGGCGAGTTATCTGAAGATGATGGATTCTAATTTTGAAAACCTAGCCTGAACCCTCTGTGTTTCATGCTATGCCGCAAATCCAACATGGTTTGCGGCTTCAACTCGAGCATAGGACAGTGTCATATGTTGGAGATTGAAAAAAGTACCTTAAAAAGGAGAATTAAATTATGCCTATAGTAACTGGAGAATTCAGAGATCATTTTACAGTAGAAGTAGAGGAGATGCCTAATCAATATGGTAAATACACTCTTTACGTGGATTTAGGTGAAGAAGTAAAAATTTTTATCCGCTATAGTAAAAGCGGCGAAAAATACCCTTGCAAAGAATTAAAAATGGAAATCAGCGGAATTACTAGAAGAGGATGCTGGAGAAGAATAACTAAGCCTAAAGAAAAATTGGAATCCTGGAAAAATAAACAAGGGTTAGGTCATTGTGTGGTATTTCATGATTGGCAAAGACCAGATATTCATCGGTTATTTGTTGATCTGGGAACTGAAGTAATAATTGAAATCAGGCGCTATACCGGTAAACTACTCTGGGGACATTGGCCGGAGCTAAAAAGCAATACTGAAATCGGCACAATAACAGCTAATGGGACTTGGAAAAGAAACATAAAACCAAAGGAGGAATCAATTTCGGTCAATCCACCTTTGGCGGATTGACCCTCAACTTGAGCATATGACAATGTGTCGTATGCTGGAGATTGGGAAATGAACCTTAAAAAAGAAGGGTCGCTTTCGCATAAAGCTATGGCGACCAAAAGGAGGAAGAAAATGAGAATCAACAAAAATAGCTGGCATTATCGTTTGGTAGAAAAAACGATTGAAGATCACAGGTTTCATGTGGGGTGGAACCACAAATTACCTGAAAAAAAATGCAGATATTTTTTAATCTTACTGCATGGTATTTTTTCTTACGCAGTTGGGCCTGCATTAATAATGATAGGTCTTTGGCTCTTTATTATTCACCGTAAGGAATGGGTTTACATTTTACTAACATTTGCAATCTTTGCATTTGTTAGTACTGTATTTACTCTATTTGGTTACGGCTTGCATAAGCTGTATAAGTCACATGAAGAGGACTTCAAAAAATGGTTCAAAAAATGCAAAGACAAAATTTGCACTGATGTTGAGTATTTCTAAAAAATTTTCGGTGAGCCAGATCTAATAATCTGGTTCACCTTTCGTCTTTAGCCCGGGAAATTTTTTCATGGGTTAAAAAACGGTCAATGCTAACCGTAGTCCCGCCAACGCCGGGACGTAGGTTGGAAATGTTCTTTACAAAGAAAGGAGAAAAGAATGGGAAAAAAAGAAATGCTTGAACTTTTTCACAAACAAGAAAGTGTCCATGTTTCCAGGGATGATGCCAGGTTAAGTGATTTAGAAGCTGTGCTTGGTGTTAATGTTTTTGATTTAGCTATTACAGATTTAGCAGAAATCAAAGACAGGCAAGAGGTTTTTGTTTACTTGCTAAATAATCCACAGATTTTTGATCGGCTATTTGTCGCTTGGACTGAAATTGGCAGTTGTACTGTCCCGACAGACAGCGGCCAGCAGTTTCTATCTTACTATGAAAACCTGCGCTTTAAAAATACCGATTTTTGGCTCTGGACGGAAGGGGTGCTCAAGAATCTTACAGGTGAATTGCCAAAACGGATTGAACAAGCACTCGAAGTTATTAAGCAGGAAAAAGATGATTATTGCCAGGAAGAACTAGATCTGGCTGAAGCTATGGTCGCGGATTTAACCAGGTCAATAGTCGTTGAAGGTGTTTTGGATTTGCAGGTTAAGCGCCCAGGCCAATTTTTTCAGACGTTAGACTGGTCAGAATTGGTTTGTTGTGGTGTGGATTTGTATATTTCGCCTCAAATCCCAGAGCAATTCCAGGCGCCTGAATGGCTGGGCTCAGCCGGCCGTTATGTTGCTCAAAAAGTAAACAGCAAAAGAACGCCT
Source organism: Patescibacteria group bacterium (assembly GCA_041651155.1). Classification (NCBI taxonomy): domain Bacteria; species Patescibacteria group bacterium. The sequence continues at coordinate 103,458 of JBAZJU010000004.1, forward strand.
GTCGAAAAAGAGAAAAGCTTCCAGATCAGAACAATTCCTGGCCCTATTCTGGAGGATATACTTGATTATTTCAGAAGCTGCTTCAAAGACAAATCTGAGTTTTTCAGTGCATTTCATAAGCTGAATCTGAAAATTTACTACAGCTATGAAAAAGGGCGATTGCACGTCAAAGTCCTTGATTGGAATTACAATGTCGGCAAGATTAGCCCTGCTGAAAAAAGAGATGCTGAAGCGCCTAATTTCTGTGGCCTGGAAAATATTGAGGACAGAAGAAAAATTGATAATATCATTATCGAATCTCTTACTGTCAGGTCTTCTGAAAATGAGCAGGGACGTTTGAAAGATGGTTTGAATAAGTATGTTTCTTTGACGCAGATCGATGCTGAAAAAACCTCTGCTTATTATCATTCTGCTGATTTTTCTACTTTGCTTCGCAAATACAGTGCTCAGCTTAAGATGATTAATGACTGGCATCAAAGAGTGGTCAATCTTTTCCAAGAGTTGTACAGCTATTATCGGGTGACCCAGTCATTGGTTCGAATTTCCGAAAATTATAACCTGCCCTTGGTTATGCCTGAAGTATCAGATCATGGCAATGTTTTGGAAATTAGCCAGTTTGCGCCGATCAGAATAGGGCAGAAAAGGCATATTCAGCCGTTTAGCCAATTTTTAGTTAATGGTCAAATGCTTAACTTAACTGGCAGAAACGGTTCAGGCAAGACCACTATTCTTTTAGCCATGCTTGATCTTTGCCTGATGGCCCAGTCTGGATTGCCAGTCTTTGCACAATCAGCCAAAATGTCAATTAAAAAGTATTTTCTGCTTAGCTTTTTGGAACGTGTTTCTGATGACAGTACTTTCAAAGCCAAATTGCGCAAAGACATGGGCGTAGTTTCTGCCATTAAAGGCCTAGACGCTGATGACAGGAAAAATGTTTTGGCTATTATTGATGAGCTGGGTTCAGCCACAACACAGGGAAGTGTTAATGCCGTAGTGATGCCTTTTGCAAATTGGCTAAGCCAAGCCGGTGTCAGCGCCATTCTTTCTACGCAGATTCCAGAGCTTAGCCATTATATGGCCGATAATCTGGGCGTAAAAAATTTTAAGATTGGCTCTAATTTTACCCTGGAAGAGGGAATTGGTGAAGGCGAGCCTGATATTGTGGCCGAAGAAATGGGCTTTTTCAAACTCTTAAGCTCCTAAATTTATTTGGGCAATTCCGCGTAGCGGAATTGCCCTTCAACTCGAGCATAGGACTTTGTCGTATGTTCAAGGATGAAAAAATGTTCTTTACAAAGAAAGGAGAAAAAATGGACTTTTGGTTTTTTAGTATTTTGATTATTGCAGATTTTTTTGCAATAATCTGGATCGCATATCATTTTAAAAAAGAAAATGCTCCCAAAGTTGAGGTTTATTTTAAGCTTATCGGAATCCCAATTTTTTTCGGAGCAATAATGCCATTATTATTGGGAGAGAAAAATTTCTCAGAATATTGCTTCTGTGTCGGTTTTGGACTTTTAGTATCCTTAACCGGCTTGATTAGCTACAAAATAATCAAGGTCAAGAAATAACCTGCGAAGGGAGGGAAAAATGAAAAAGCTACAAAAACACTTGATCGCTTTGGCTATTATTCTTCCACTTAACGGTTACTTTCTTGTTTCTTTCTGTCATTATCGAATGCCAACTACTTTAGTAGCCTGTTCAGTAATAGCCGTTGTATGGTTAGGGATTGCAGCAATGTATGAACAGCAAAAAAGTTAGGTAAAACCTCTAGATAAGGAAGATATAAAGACCGAGTTAAATCGGTCTTTTTTAATTGTCCCCATTATTGTAGCATGATATAATTGACATATATATTTAAAAAGGGTATTATTTAATATTATGCCATTAACTAAAAGAGTAAAAGATCAGCTATTAAAAGCTTTTTTTGGAAAAACTTATGTTCCAAGCGGGCTTTATGAACTTGAGCATTATTTCCGGTTATATGAGCCGATCCATTTTAATTTTGAGAAAAAAGACGATAATATTATAGCGATTAGTACAAATTTTAAGTATGGTTCAATTATTACTTCTGCTAAAGATGAAAAAGAGCTGGATGAAAATATTAAAGATGCGATTTTAACTTCATTTGAAGTCCCTTCTTCTTATTCTAAGACAGCAAATATACATAAAGTAGAACAAGAAGAATATGCCCTCGCTTAGCGAATTGCCAGGAGAAATCAAAAGAAAGAAATTTACCAAGGCGTTAATTCGGCTTGGTTTTATTATTAATAAAAAGGGCGGTGATGGCAGCCACTATAAAATAACCTGGCCAACTACCCAAAAATCAATCACTATCCAATCCAAATTAAGAAAAGATGTTTTATATTATTTATTAAAGGAAATTGAAGAAGTAAGCGATATTACATGGGATGACATAAAAAGGGAATTATGAAAAAAGTTTTTTTGGGTGTGCTGGACTAATTACCTAACTCATTGACAAAAAGATATATTTTTGCTTAAGTTAAAGCAATCTTTGAAAATTTTTAAAAGCCATCTTAACTGAAAGTTTTAGGTGGCGAGGAGGTAATCAGATGGGTGTGATCGTAAGTTTTATTTTGCTACTCAGTGGTTTGGTTGGCTTTGCCATTATTGCCAAAACTGTCGGCCTTAAGCGTGATCCAGATAAAATGCTTATTGCCGGGGTTTGTGCAGGCATTGCCAAAAAGTTTGGCGTAAAACCAGTGGTGGTACGCCTGGCTTTTGTACTTTCGGTTTTATTGGTAGGTTTTGGCATTTTGCCTTATGTCATTCTCTGGATTATTCTGGAGAAAGAGAAATAAACACGCGTAAAAACCAAAGGAAATAGGAAAGGAGAAATAAAATGGATGAAAGACCAATTCAGGTTTGCATTGTAGGAGCTCGCGGAAAAATGGGACTGGAAATAGTCAAAGCTGTTAAACAAGATCCTGATCTCACAATAATGTGGGAGATTGATCTGGAAAATGCGCCGGTTAAATCAATAACCGCTGTACCCTGGAAATTTGCAAAAGACACGCTTGATGTTGTGCTTAATTTCACCAACCCTGAGGCCACTATGGAATCAGCCATCTGGTGCGCAGAACATTCAAAACCCTTGGTAACAGGGACAACTGGCTTAAGCGAAGAACAGCTAAAAGAGCTGGTGCGTTTGGCCAAAAGAAGAGTCCCAATGGTCTTTGATTCAAACATGAGCCTGGGAGTCAATCTGATTGACAAGCTGTTACCGAAATTCGTATCCACACTCACTGGCTTTGACATTGAAATGGTAGAACTCCATAATAGCAATAAAAAAGATTCGCCTTCAGGCACAGCCATCCGTTTTGCGCAGACTTTAGCCAAAGCCAAAGGCGGAAAAATCTCCTTTGGCCGGGTCAAAGGCCATTATGATGAACGCCCCATGAATGAAGTGGTAGTGCATTCAATTCGCGGCGGCACAGTGCCCGGAGAACACACTATTTACTTTATTGGCCCTGATGAGGTGATTGAAATTCATCATCGCGCGCTTTCCCGCAGGATTTTTGTCCTGGGCGCGCTCAAGGCAGCCAAATGGGTTGTCAAAATGGCAAGACCAGGGCTTTACAACATGAATGATGTTTTGGGTCTGTGACCATCATAATCGGCTGGACAATGCTTCAGCCAATTTCAAGATAAGGAGGAATGAAAAATGGCTGCCAAAAATATGGAGGCTATCAGAAAATGGGTACGGGAAAATCGCCCGGGTTTAAGTAGAGAAATGGACAGAATTCTTGATTCAGATAAAGAGCAGGGTCCGGGTATGTTATCTCTCTTAGCCATTGGCTTTGAAGCCGGTCGTGCTTTTCAAAAAGAACATCCGAATGCGCCTGATGGAGCCGAGGCGTATTAATAAGGGGAATAAAATGACATTCAAATGGGCTATGATATTATCATGGTCCATTTTTTTATTAGGTTACCTTTTAAATTAGATGCTAATTTTAGCCTTAAAATAGTATTTTCCACTTGATTTTTTATGCTTAAAATGATATTTTTAGATTAGATATTAGAAATAAGAAATTGGATATTAGGGAATGGAAGATTATTTAAAATTTTAACCAAATATCAATCTCAAATTTCAAGTATCTAATTTCAAGTATGAATGAAAAAGCCAGAATTTCCCTAATAATTAAAGGCCGAGTGCAAGGCGTTTTTTTTCGTTATGCCACAGAAAAAGAAGCTGAAAAACTTGGTTTAACTGGCTGGGTTAGGAATAATAATGATGGCACAGTTGAGATTTTGGCTGAGGGTGATAAAGATATGCTTGATGAATTGATTGTTTGGTGCAAAAGCGGATCAAGATTGGCAAAGGTAGAAAATATTGATGTGAAATGGTTGCTATATGTCGGGGAATTTAAGGATTTTGAAATTATTTAAGGAAACTAATATACTAATTAGTTACGAATAATACTAATGGGATAGGATGATATTAGTATTATTAATATAGTATTTGTAAATTCGTATCAATATGCATTTAGATAAATTCACACCAGCTGAAAGAAAAAAATATAGATGGCGGGAATATATTCCAGGTTTAATGATCTGGACTACTTTTATCGGCTCAATTGTTTTATCTTTTATCAAGCCGCTGTGGGTAATTTATATAATTATCCTTTATTCTTTATACTGGATCTTGCGGCTTTTTTATTTTATTTTTTATTCTATTTTGTCGGCTTATACTTTTAATAAGCATATTAAAATAGATTGGAAAGCAAAAAGGGAATTACTGCCAAACTGGCAGGATTATTATCATTTGTTTATTTTGCCAACATATTCAGAACCATATGAGGTTTTGGAATCTTCTTTAAATGGTATTTTAGCCACAGGCTATCCGACTGATAAAATTATAATTGCCATTTCCTGGGAGGAAAGGAAAAAAGAAATATATGATGTTGTGGAGCCAATAATCCGGGAAAAATTTGGCAATAAATTTTTTAAATTTTTAACCACTATTCATCCTGATGGCCTGGAAGGTGAAATCAAGGGCAAAGCTGCCAATGCCAATTGGGTGGGCTGGAAATGCAAGGAATTGATTGATCAATTAAACATTCCTTATGAAAAAGTAATCGTGTCATATTTTGACTGCGATACTTTTGTCCATCCGAAATATCTGGACTATCTGACTCATGCCTATATGACACATCCAAATCCGACTCGTTCATCTTTTCAGCCAGCTGTTTTGTATAATAATAATATCTGGGATGCGCCAGCGCCCATGAGAATTACTGCCTTTTCAACGGTTTTTTGGCTGCTGGCAGAATTAATGCGCCCGGACAGGCTCTATACTTTTTCTTCGCATGCCATGAGTTTTAAAGCTTTAGTGGATGTTGGCTTTTGGGAAAAAGATATTGTGACTGATGATTCGCGCATTTTTTTGCAATGCTTTATCCATTACAATGGCGATTATGAGGTTACGCCAATTTATATCCCAGTTTCCATGGATACGGTGATTGCCGATACTTCAATTTGGGAGGGTTTTAAAAGTTTGTACAAGCAGCAAAGAAGATGGGGCTGGGGTGTGGAGCATTTTCCGTACATGCTGTACCATTTTAATAAAAAGAAAGATTTGATTCCATTTAAAACCAGGATCAAATATATTTGGAATTTGGGCGAGGGCATGTATTCCTGGGCTACTGCGCCGATTTTGCTTTTTGTTTTGGGTCGTTTGCCTCTGTATGTGGCTGGTCCGGCAGTTAAAGCCACAGTCATTGCCCAAAACGCGCCTTTTGTCCTGCAGTGGCTAATGAGAATTGGCATGATTGGAATTTTTGTATCTGCTATTTTAAGTTTAAGGCTTTTGCCGCCACGGCCACAGCACGAGACCAAGTTTAAATGGTTGATTATGGCTTTACAATGGGCTTTATTACCTATTAATATTATTATCTTTGGCGCTATCCCTGCGGCTGAAGCCCAGACTAGATTGATGATTGGAAAATACTTGGGGTTTTTCGTGACGCCGAAGACGAGAAAATAAAATTCAAATAACAAATGACAAATAACAAAATAAATCCAAAGCTTAAAATTCAAATTCCTAGTTTTAAATTTTAACATTTGATATTTGAGATTATTTTGTCTTTTGCCTTCGCTCCGCGTTGCGGAGCTACGGCAAACGAAGGTTTGAGCTTTGTAATTTGTCATTATAAATATTATGAGTAAAGTTTCTATTCATCTAATCACCTGGAATGGTGAAAAATATATTGAGGAATGCTTAAATTCAATTTTAGCCCAGTCTTTTACAGACTACATGCTGATTATTATTGATAATGGTTCCGTAGATCAGACAGTCAAAATAGTGGAAGAACAATTTTTGCCTCTGTTTGGCGAAAAATTGCGCTGGGTTAAAAATAAAGAAAATTTGGGTTTTTCAAGAGCTCATAACCAGGCGCTTTTGTGGACTGACTCAGACTATGTCCTGACTTTGAATCAGGATGTGATTTTAGAGCCAGAATTTATCAGCCAGGCTGTGGAATTTTTAGACAAACAGCCGCAGGTTGGCTCTGCCACCGGCAAAATTTTACGTTGGCAATTTGAAAATGACGGAACCTTGAAAAAAAGCGAAAAATCAGATATTATTGATACACTAGGCTTGAAGATTTTTAAATCTCAGCGGGTGATTGATATTGGAGCCGGAGAAAAAGATCAGGGCCAATATGATCAGCCGGTAGAAATTTTCGGAGTCAGCGCGCCCTGCGCAATTTATCGGCGTAAAGCCTTGGCTGATGTGCGGTATAAAGACGAATTTTTTGATAATGATTTTTTCAGCTATAAAGAAGATGTTGATCTGGCATATCGCCTGAGGTGGCGCGGCTGGTTGAGTTTTTATTTGCCACAGGCCGTGGCTTACCATAAGCGCAGCGCCAAGTCTGAAAATAAAGAAAATCTTTTGAATAAAGTTAATTTGCGCAAAAATAAAAATCAGTTTATTAATTATCATTCGTATAAAAACCATTTATTTGTCTTGGTAAAGAACATGAGTTTGAAAAATTATTTTAGATATATTTTTAAGATTAAATTTTACGAATTTAAAAAGTTTCTTTACATCTTATTTTTTGAATGGTCAACGCTGGCCAGTTTAAAAGAATTTTTTGCCAGATTAAAAAATATCAGGGCCAAACGTAAATTTATTATGTCAGGCAGGTTGGTTAAGGATGAGGAAATTAGGAAATGGCTGGCTTGAAAAATGACAAATAACAAAATCCAAAAAACAAAAAAATAACAAATAACAAAATTCAAATAACAAATTTTAGTATTTAGATTTTAGATTTATTTTGTCCGACTTCGGCTCGGCTAATTCCCGAAATAGTGCAAATAATTTTCCTGCGAAGCCGAGACGAGTCATTTGAGTTTTGACATTTGAATTTTAGAAAATTATGGATTTATCAATTATTATTTTGAATTACAAGACCAAGGGGCTGGTCAAGCAGTGCATACGCAATGTGATGGTCTCAACTGCAGATTTGGCTTATGAAATTATTGTGGTAGATAATGGTTCTGGCGATGGTTGCGAGCAAATGATGAGAGAAAATTTCCCAGATATTAAATTTATCCAGACTGGCAAAAATTTAGGCTTTGCCGCTGGCAATAATTTTGGACTCAAAGAAGCAGCCGGCAAATATATCATGATATTAAATCCTGATGTGACTGTTTTGAACCATTCAATTGAAAAAATGGTGGAGTTTATGGAAAATAATCCAGCAGTCGGCTTAGCCGGGCCAAAGCTCATTAATCCGGTCGGCACGTATCAGATTTCCTGCCGCACCTGGCAAACCCCGAAATTAATTTTGTACAGGCGAACGCCAATTGGGCGCTTGCCCTTTGCCAAAAAAGAATTGGCTCAGCATCTGATGCTGGATTTTGACCATCAAGCCAATCGGCCAGTTGACTGGGTCATGGGCGCCTGCATGCTGGTGAGAAAATCTGCCCTGGAAAAAGTCGGCCTGCTTGATGAAAGATTTTTCTTTTATGTGGAGGACATGGATTGGTGCCGCAGATTTTGGCAAAATGGATTTAAAGTTTATTATTTAGCTGAAGCTGAAATGGTTCATTTATATGAAAGAGCCTCGGCTTTGGAAAACTGGAGCTTTTGGACTTTTAATAAAATGACCAGGCGGCATATTGCTTCCTGGATAAAATATTTTGCTAAATATTTAGGGACTAAAAACAATGCCAGACAATAACAGCCAAAATTTAAATGAATTCAGGCCGCAGGCACCGCAACCTGATTTTTCCAAAATTACAGAAAAACCAAGAAAGCCCCGCGCTAAAAAGATTATTTGGCTTGCGCTAAAAATTTTGGCAGCTCTGCTTTTAATTTTAATAATCGGCGCAGGTATTTTAGCAGCTATCTATTATAAAAATTTACAGCAGTCTTACAGCCTGACAATGGAGGCGCGCACTAATTTGGAAACAGCTTTGCATCAGATTATTAACCGAGATTTTAAAGGCGGCGCAGATTCCATTGCCAAATCCAATGCTGATTTTATTCAGGCCAAAGCTTTGCTTGATAAAATTGTTATTGTCCGCCAGATCCCATATTTAGGCCAGCAAATAAAAGCAGTGGATCAGGTTTTGATTGCAGGCATAAAACTCACAGACAGCGGCTCAAAAGTTGTTTTATTAATTGATGATATCGTGGCTCCTTTAGCTAATGAATCAATCACTTATGCCAGCATTACTACTGCGCAAAAATTAGTAATTTTAAATAAAATCGTGGCTTCAGAAAGTTTGCTGACCCAGGTCCAGGCAGATATTGATGAGGCAAATAGCGCGATTGAATCAATCCCGGCAGATGATTTGGTCAAGCCTTTGAAAGACGCAATTGATCCTTTAAAAACCAATTTGCCCAAAGCCAAACAGCTGATTGACCATGCTTTGCCCATGCTGAGCGTGATTCCCAAGGTTGTGGGTTTTGATGCGCCCAAATCATATTTATTTTTACTGCAGAATAATGATGAGCTTCGGCCAACCGGCGGATTTATCGGCACCTATGGCGTTTTAAAATTGCAAAACGGCGAGATACTACAATTTGATACGGACAACATTTACAATTTGGATGGTTCTACTCAGCACATTATCAAAGAACCAGCGCCTCTGCCCATTGCCAAATATCTGGAACAAAAAGACTGGGCTTTGCGCGATGTTAACTGGGCGCCTGATTTTCCGACCACTGCCAAAAATGCTTTAGACCTTTATAAAAAAGAAAATCTGGCTTTGATTGATTTGAAAAAATCAGGCCAAAAAGTCAGCGGGGAAAAAGGCGCTGCTCTTGTTGAGACTATTCCTTATGAGCCAAATTTATATGGGGTCATTGCCATGACTCCGGAAATTTTGGGCGGACTTTTAAAATTAACCGGGCCGATTGTAGCAGGGGACATGGTATTTACAGACAGCAATTATCAGGATCAGCTGGAATTAATGGTCGGCAAACTTTATCAGGAATTAAATATTCCGATTTCCCAGAGAAAAGGCATTATCAAACAATTAGCAGATCAGATCAGAGTAAAATTAATGGCTTTGCCTTTGACTAAGTTGCCGGATATTTTAGATGTGGCTTTTACTGCTCTTGATCAAAAGCAATTAATTTTTTACAGCCTTGATTCTGATTTGCAGAAATTAATTTTGGAGCGCAACTGGGGCGGTGAAATAAGAGATACTAATGATGATTTTTTAATGGTGGTTGACAGCAATTTGGCCAGTTTAAAAACAGACCAGTATGTTAAGCGCATCATTTCCTACGGACTTAAATGGCAAAATGGAGATTTAATTGGCCAGGTTAAAATTACTTATCACAATAATGCTGATTTTACCTGGAAATCAACCAGATTAAGAAGTTATACCAGAGTTTACGTGCCTTTAGGCAGTGAATTGGTCAGTTCAAGCGGAGCCATGGAAAACGATAAGATCAAAGATCCCAGCCATCAGCCAGGGCAGGTAGAAGTGAACCAGGAATTTAATAAAACTTATTTTGGCGCTTTTATTTCCATTGAACCGCACGAAACAGGTGTTTTAAGTTTTGATTTTAAATTGCCTCAGCGAATTAAAGACCAGATCAATGCAGGCGCCTATAATCTACTGGTGCAGAAACAGCCGGGTGTAATCCCTGATTTGACTTTAGACCTTAAATTTGATAAAACTATTAAATCTGCCAGCCCAGCTGAAGCAGAAAGTGAATGGTTTAATACCTCGTACAACTTGAATACAGCTTTGGATAAGGATGAGAGTTTTACGGTTAGCTTTAAATAAAATTTTCATTTATCAATTTTCAAACATTGTAAATTGAATATTGCAAATTGTAAATTAATTCCATATGTTTAGAAAAAAAATCGGCATTGATTTAGGCACTACAAATATTTTGGTTTATTTGCCCAAAAAAGGCGTGGTGATTAATGAACCATCAGTGGTGGCCATCTCAACGACTGACAAAAAAATAATGGCAGTAGGCATTGAAGCCAAAGAAATGTTAGGCAAAACGCCTGACACGATTATTGCGCGCCGACCTTTGAAAGACGGCGTGATCGCTGACTATAAAACAACTGAAGCCATGTTGCGCTATTTTATAAATAAAGCCTTAGGCGGCATCAGATTCTTGCGGCCTGAAGTCATGGTCGCTGTGCCGGCTGGAATTACTTCAACTGAAAGAAGAGCAGTGATTGACGCCACCATGGCAGCCGGAGCCAAGGCCGCTTACATTATTAAAGAACCGATTGTGGCTGCGATTGGCGCTAATATTCCGATTGGCAGTCCGGCCGGCAATATGATTATTGATATTGGCGGAGGCACGGCTGAAGTAGCTGTTATTTCTTTGGGCGGCATTGTGGCCAGTTCTTCAGTCAGAGTTGGCGGCAATAAATTAGACCAGGCCATAGTTGAATATACGCGCCGCAATCATAATCTGGCTATTGGTGAAAGAACAGCTGAAGATATTAAAATTAACATTGGCGCAGCTCTTTCAATGGAAGAACCTTTACTCATGGAGGTTAGGGGCAGGGACATGATCACTGGTTTGCCGCGCACAATTACCATGACCACCAATGATGTGGTTGAAGCCATTGAATCTCCTTTGGAAGGCATTATTGAAGCAGTAAAGGACGTCTTGCATAATACTCCGCCAGAACTGGCTGCTGATGTAATTGATAAAGGCATAATCATGAGCGGCGGCACTTCACTTTTACGTAATATTGACCAGCTTTTATCCAAAGCAACTGGCGTGCCGGCCTATGTAGTTGATGACGCGCTTTTCTGTGTGGCCAAAGGCACAGGCATTGCTTTAGAAAATTTAGAATCATATAAACGCTCAATTTTAGGGCAGAAGTAGGTTAGAGATTAGAATTAAGAATATAGAATATAGAATATAGAATTAAGACGCTTGGCTAAGGCCAGGTTTTTTAATTTTAAGACCTTTACGAGCTTTATATTTTTCGCTATAATTAACACATGAAAAACTATAATTGGGGAATTATCGGACACCAAAAAATTAGCCAGTTTTTGCAAAAAAGCCTGGATAATAACAAGCTGGCCCATGCCTATTTGCTGGCTGGGCCAGAACATCTGGGCAAAAGTCTGCTCGCGGAAAATTTCATGGCTTCTATTTTATGTCAGGATTATCATGCCAATTCAGGGCTAAAAGCTGAGAGCCTGCCCTGTGGCAAGTGTATTTTTTGCGACCAGCTAAAAAAAGGCATTCATCCTGATGTTTATTTTTTAAAAAAAGAAGAAGAGAAAAAAAATATCAGCGTGGAGCAAGTCAGAGAAATGCAAAAATTTTTATATTTAACTTCTTTTTTAAATTCCTATAAAATCGCATTAGTTGAGCATGCCGAGGATTTAAGCGAGAGCGCGCAAAATGCGCTTTTGAAAGTGCTGGAAGAACCGTGGCCTAAAACCATTCTGATTTTGATTTGCCGTGATGCCAATCTTCTTTTGCCCACAATTATTTCCCGCTGCCAGGTATTTAAATTTTTGCCTATTTCAACAGATGAGACTTATCATTATTTAATTGAATTAGGCGCAACCCGCGAACAAGCCAGGATCTATTCAGCTTTAGCCTGCGGACAAATCGGCGTAGCAGTTAATTTTTTACACAATCCGGAAGCATTTAAAATATATCTGGAAAAAACAACTCAGCTTTTAGAACTGTTTAGCGCTAAACTGACTGATAAATTTAAACTTATAGAAAATCTGTTGGCTAATTTTGACAACCACGCAGAACGATTGGAATTTTTATGCCAGGAACTGAATGCCTGGCAGATATTGGCGCGTGATCTGATTTTTGTCCAGAATAATTTAAATAATTTGGTCACTAATGTGCATTTTCAGGAGCAACTTGCCAAATTAGCCGGGATTAATCCAGCTGCTAAGTTGGCGAGCCTGATTGAGAAAATTAGCCGGGTCAAACAAATTTTAGCTTATAATATAAACCCGCGCCTAGCCGTGGAAAATTTAATTATAAATATGTAAATTTAATATGTTAAGCTCAAAAGCCAAGAATTTTAAAAAATATCTTTTATTAATAGTTTTGGGCGCAGCGATTTTTCTTTTAGCTGGCTGTGTTACTATTAAAACAGTGCCTAATGGCGGCGGCCAAGCAACTGCTTTACCTCTGGGGATTTTTAGATCAGAGGATGCCAGTACTACCTGGCTGTCAAAATCAGCTTTGCTCAACGCTGAAGGAAAAGCTCTGACCATCGGAGATGTGAGCGTTGGCCAAATCATACTTGATCCGTCTGATCACCTGACTTTATACATTGCGACTGATAAAGGATTGTATTATTCTAATGACGGAGCTGAGAGCTGGCAGCAAGTCCCGCTGTTTGGCACGACAGCTATTAATAATGTGGCTATAGATTATTTTGACAAATGCAATATTTATGTAACAGCCGGCCAATCAATTTATAAATCATCTGATTGTTTGCGCACCTGGCAGGAAATATATTTTGACAAGCGGGCCGGTCTGCAGATTACTAATGTCTCTACTGAGCGTTACAACAAAAACAATGTTTATGCGGCTAATAGTTTTGGTGATATTTTAAAAAGCCTTGATGCCGGCAAAACCTGGCAGATTATCAAAAGAATAAATAATCCGATTAGGCAGATTTTAATTGACAAAGACGATACGCGCATTATTTACTTTGCCACTGAAAGCAATGGTTTATTTAAAACACTGGATGGCGGTAAAACCTGGAGTGATGACAAGGCGCAAACCGATTTAAATAAAGGGTTGGACCCATTTTTTGAATCCAAGACTTTCCATTATTTAGTGCAAGACATGACTCAGAAAAATTCTTTGCTTTTGGCCTCAAAATTTGGCTTATTGAAATCATCTGACGGCGGCATGACCTGGGAGAGCATAGAATTAATCACGCCTGAGCGCGGAGCCAATATCTATTCTCTGGCTGTTGATCCGAAAGATGATAAGATAATTTTTTATGGCACTGATTCAACTATTTACAAATCATTTGACGGGGGAAAAAATTGGGCCACCCAAAAATCGCCGACCAGCGGGGCAGCCAATATCCTGCTAATTGACCCGCAGAATTCAAAAATAATATACTTGGGGGCAAAGGTGATTAAAAAATAATTAAGCATTTTAGATTTTTAGAATTTTAGTGTTTTAGTTTTTAGCTAAAAATCTATAATCTATAACACTATAATCTAATAAAAAAAATTATGGCAAACACCAATCAATTTATTGAGCAAAAAAAGGCTGACTTTGACCTGGCAGTTGAACACTTTAAAAAAGAAATTAGCTCTTTGCGAACTGGCAGGGCTCAGTCAACTTTAGTGGAAAATGTCATGGTTGAAGCTTATGGGGCGCAGACGCCTTTAAAACAAGTAGCGTCAATTAGCGTGCCAGAAGCTAAAAGCATTAGCATTGAGCCCTGGGATAAAAGCATTATTAAAGAAGTGGAAAAGGCTCTGTCATATTCAAATTTAGGCCTGTCCGTGGTTAATACCGGTGAAAAAATAATTGCCAATCTGCCGCCGATGACAGAAGAAAACCGCAAAGAATTGATAAAATTGTTAAACCAAAGAAACGAAGCAGCCAAGATTAATTTGCGCCAAATTCGCGATAAAGTTAAAGAATCTATTATAGAAGCGGAGAAATCAAAGGATGTGACTCAGGACGATAAATTCCAGTTTTTAGCTGATCTGGATAATTTTGTCAGTGATTACAATCATAAGATTGATGACATCAGCAAGCAGAAAGAAGAAGAGATAATGACGGTTTAAGTTAAAAGTTAAAAGTTTGTAAAGTTTATAAAGTGAAGAATAAAATTACATAAATATTATGAAAAAAGAGAAAAAACAAGATGATAACAAGTTGGAAAAAATCGTGTCTTTTTGCAAGCGACGCGGTTTTGTTTATCCGTCATCAGAAATATATGGAGGGTTGAGCGCGATTTATGATTATGGGCATTATGGGGTTTTATTAAAAAATAATATCCGCGATGCCTGGTGGAAAGAAATGGTGCAGTTAAGAGATGATGTTTTGGGTTTGGATAGCGCAATTTTTATGCATCCGCAGACCTGGATTGCTTCGGGGCACGTTGCAGGCTTTAACGACCCGCAAATAGATTGCAAAAGCTGCAAAAGCCGGCTTAGGGCCGATCATCTTTTGGAAGAATATGGGATTAATCTGGATAAAGCAACGATTGAAGAAATAAATACGGCTTTGGACAAATTGCGCCATGATATAAAATTGGCCTGTCCTGTCTGTGGCTCTAAGGATTTGACCAAGGCCAAAATTTTTTCCTTAATGGTCAAATCAAATTTGGGTTCGCCGACAGAATCATTGTCTGAAGAGAACGTTGTTTATTTAAGGCCGGAAACATGCGGTGGCATTTATTTAGAATATAAAAATGTTTTAGATACCTTGCATCCAAAATTGCCTTTTGGCATTGCCCAGGTAGGCAAGGCTTTTCGCAATGAAATTGTGGCACGGCAGTTTATATTCCGCACACGTGAATTTGAACAAATGGAAATGCAATACTTTTTAAAGCCTGAACAAATGAAAGAAAAATATGAGATGTGGAAAAAATTGCGCTGGGCATGGTATTTGGACTATGGCATTCCAAAAGATAAAATTCGTTGGTATAAACATGAGAAACTGGCGCATTATGCGAGCCAGGCTTATGATATTGAATTTGATTTCCAATCCTTGGGCGGTTTTAAAGAAGTTGAAGGCATTCATGCCAGAGGGGATTGGGATTTATCCCAGCACGCCAAATTCTCTGGCGCGGATTTAACTTACTTTGATGAAGAAACCAAGAAACGACTTATCCCGCATATTATGGAAACTTCGGTGGGATTGAACCGCTTGCTTTTGATGTTTATTGATAATGCTTTGGTTGAGGAAGACGTTGATGGCGAGAAGAGAGTGGTTTTAAAAATTGATAAACGTTTAGCGCCAGTTAAAATCGCTGTTTTTCCTTTATTAAAAAATAAACCTGACTTAGTGAAAAAAGCCAAGGAAATTTATATTAATTTACGAAATTCATATTTTTGTGAATTTGATGACAATGGCAATATTGGCAAGCGTTATCGTCGCCAGGATGAAATTGGTACGCCTTATTGCGTGACAGTTGATTTTGAAACTTTGGAAAAAGATGACAGTGTGACAGTTAGGGATCGTGATACGATGAAGCAGGAGAGGGTGAAGATAGGGGAATTGGAAGATTATTTTAAAAAGAAATTAGGTTAGAATTTTAGAATATAGAATTAAGAATTTAGAATTAGGATTGAAATAAAAGAAAAATCCAGCCCGTCGTGAGCTGGATTTTGAATTTCACTTTTGTTTGTAGGTTGACAGAAAATTTCCCAATCTGTTTATGGCCTCTATCAGATCATCTTCATGGGGCAGAAAGACCATGCGGAAATGATCCGGCTTAGGCCAATTGAATCCTTTGCCTGGCGTGAGTAGGACATAATGTTTTTCCAGAAAATCAAGGAGAAATTGTTCATCACTTATGATATTGAATCTCTCAGTGTCAATTCTCGGAAAAAAATATAAGGCGGATTTTGGTTTGAAACAGCTGAGACCAGGAATGCTAGTGAGCAGTTTGTATCCTATTTCCCTTTGTCTGTAAAGACGACCATTTGTGGCAGTCAGATCAAAGATTGATTGATAGCCGCCTAAGGCTGATTGAATTACGATTTGCCCTAGTGCATTTGCGCCAAGACTTTGATCGTGAAGCTCTTTCATGCCTTGGATAAATCCCTCAGCAATTTCAGTATTTCCAGAAATCGCTGCCCAACCAGAGCGCCATCCTGGCAAACGATATGCTTTAGAAAGTCCGTTTAGTGTGACGATCAGCAAATCATCCGCCAATGAGGCAATGGAAATGCTTTCATTGCCATCATAGATTATTTTGTCATAAATCTCATCGGAAAAAATCGCCAATTGGTGCTCGCGTGCGATTTGGCAGATTTGAAGCAGCATTTCTTTGGGTATGATAGCGCCTGTCGGATTGTTGAATGGAATTATGACAATCGCTTTTGTTCTGTCTGTGATTTTGCTTTTGAGATCTTCCAGATCTGGTAGCCACTCATTTTGTTCGTCACAGAAATAATAGACAGGCGTACCTCCGAAGGCAATGATTTTGCTGGACCAAAGGGGATAGTCAGGTGAATTAACGAGTATTTCATCCCCTGGATTAATGAATGATTCGCAGATTTTGGCAATTTCATCAGAGACCCCATTGCCACAGAAAATGTTTTCAAAATCAAGTTTTTCTACGTTTTTGGTTTCGTAATACTGTAATATGGCCAGTCTAGCCTGGGTTAAGCCTTTTGATTCAGTATAACCGAAAGTAAGCTTGATATTATCCCAGAGAAAACGAATCATCTGCCACGGAGGTAGCAGTCCAAATGGCGCTGTGTTTCCGATGTTTAAATGAAGAATTTCATGGCCTTGTTTTGTTAATTCTTTGGCCTTGTCTAGTAATGGACCACGAATATCATAATTGGTTTTTTCCAGCCGTTTAGCTTTGCCGAAAATTCTTCTAATTATTTTAGGCATTTTGCCCTCCCTTCGGTCGCTGTAGCTTTATGCGTAGGCGACCTTTTTTTGTTTAGTTGTCAAAGTGATTATTTTAATTTATCAGAAATTTTGGTTCTTGTCAATGATTTTTGATAAGTTGCACGAAGTTTTATTCGGTTATATGAGGTGCCTTAATCTCTCGCTTGCCCGCCGCAGCTCCGATGGAGCGAAGGCGGGTGGATTCGCATTAGCAATATTCGTATATATGGGTAGTATGAATTAATTCTGTTGAAAATTTCTATGGTTGCAAGTCACTGAAGTTCGCACTCTCGTTAAAGTAACCGCTCTTAATTTCAATGCCTGGGAAGTGCGAACATGCTTACAGCGATCACGA